>JAPLKL010000048.1 GCA_026388095.1 Elusimicrobiota bacterium
TATCCTTGCCGAAGAAGATGAGGAAGTTCCCGACCGAGGCCAGCACGAAGAGCCGGGTCTGCCAGGTCCCGGCCAGAAGCTGGAAGCCGTAGCCGAGCCAGGTCAGCAGCGCCAGCCACTTGACCTTGACCGGGAGGACGAAAAGGATGAGGAACTCGAAATCGGGGTAGAGGAAGGCGAAGGCCAGAAACACGGAGCCTCCGATGAAGACATTGGTCGCGGGCAGTCCCGGCACCAGCAGGGCCGCCGCCACGGTGAGGGCGTAGCCCACAAGGAGGAAGAGATTGTAGCGCCAGGCTCCCCAGTTCCCCTCGAGCGCGCTGCCCATGAGGTAGAAGATATACCAGGCGAAGAAGGCGAAGAACGGGTTGCTCAGCGGCGGGATGAACACGAAGGTCAGGAAGCGCCACCACTGCCCGGCCAGCGCCAGCTCCGGGATGAAGGCGCCGCGCTCGAAGACCGGCACCCCCAGATGCCCGGCCGCATAGAGGAGCACCTGGCCCGCAACGAGGATGAGGGTGAGGTCCGGGACGGCGTAGGGCCGGAGCCTGCGCTCGAGTCTTTCCCACATGGCCCAATCTTACATTTTTATGGTCTGTGCGGGCTTCCGTCGATAAATTGCAACCCCGGGGTAAAGTTGTTATAATTCCCGTCAGTTCCGTCGGGAAATGAATCGGTTTCGCGAGTCGCGTCGGACCCTATAACTTGGCCTCCAACCTGCCGTCCGCTGGTGAACCGTGAAGCACATCCTGGCGCACCACCGCCATCGCGTCGCCCTGCGGCCGAAGGTGCGCCGCCGCCGGCTGAGGCTTACAGCCATCGCGGCCGCGCTGGCGCTTCTGACCGGCGCCGCGGGCCTGACCGTGCGGCATCTCTGGCGCGGCCTGCCGCCTCTTCCGAAGCTTCTGGGCCGTCTGGATCCCCGCGTCGAGAGCGTGACCGTGTCCGGGGCGCCGGCCTTCCTGGCCGGGCCCATGGCTACCTATCTCAACGACCCCGCCGATTCTTTCGGGGCTCGGTTGGCGGGGTTGCCCAGGCGGTTCCCGGCCGTCAGGACCTGGCAGCTCCGGCGCGACTGGTCGGGACGCAGCGCGCGCTTGGAGGTGACCCTGCGCCGCGCGGTGGCGGGCATGCGGCGCGCGGGTCAGCCGGCGGGGTTCCTCGACGAGAGCGGGGTGGCCTTCGCGGCGCCGGCGGAACTCTATCCCGAGGCTCGGCTGGCCGTCGAGGCCGGCGGCGCCGGGGCCGAGCAGCTCAAGGGACTGCCCGCGATCCTGGAGGCCCTCGCCCGCGACGCGGACCTGCCGGCGCCGGCGGCGCAGGTGGCTTTCCGCTCCGCATACGAGGGCTGGGAGGTGCGGCTGCAGGACGGGACTCAGGTCCTCTGGGGGGACCTCCGGTGGACCCGGGAAAAGCTGTCCCGCCTGCATGAGGTGCTCTCCGACTCCCGGAGCGGCGCCGCCGCGCCCATGCTCGCGGACTTGAGATACTTCGAGGACGGGCGGGTGCTGCTCAGACCTATGCTGGAAAATCGGATTCCCACGAGGTAATGGGCATGGCCAAAACGGACGTGATCGCCGGTCTGGATATGGGCAGCGGCCGAGTGACCTGCCTCATCGGCGCCCCGGAGGCTGAGGGCGCGCGCATGCGCGTGCTGGGCGGCGCCAGCGTCGCCTGCCGCGGCATCAACGGCGGGGTGGTGGTCAACATCCTCGAGACCAAGAACGCCGTGAGCCAGGCCCTGGAGGAGGCGGAAGCCGCGGCCGGGGTGACGGTCAACGGCGTGTTCCTCGGCGTGCGCGGCACGCACTTGCAGTCTTTCAACAACAAGGGCGCCTTCAACATCGCCCGCACGGACCGCGAGATCACTGCCGAAGACGTGCACAGCGTGGTGGCCAACGCCAAAGCCATCCCCCTTTCCTCGGACCGCGAGATCCTGCACGTGGTCCCCCAGAGCTTCTCTTTGGACCGCCAGCGCGGCGTGCCCAACCCCGTGGGGATGGAAGGAGCGCTGCTGGAGGTGGACGTGCACATCGTCACCGCCTCGAACGCCCACATCAACAATGTGATGAAGGCCGTGAGCCAGGCCGGCTTCGAAGTGCATGAGCTGGTCTACGGCCTTTTGGCCACGGGCGAGCAGCTGGTGACCCCGGAGGAGAAAGACCTGGGCTCGCTCCTGGTCGACCTGGGCGGGCAGTCGGTCTCGCTGGGGGTCTACTCCGAGGGCAGCATCCGCTACTCCAAGGAGATCGGCATCGGCTCCGATTTCATCACCCGCGACCTGGCCGTGGGCCTGCGCACCTCCATGGCCACGGCCGAGCGCTTGAAGATCGCGCACGGCATCGCGCACTCGACGCTCTTGAACGGCGACGAGGACATCGAGTTCAACCGCGTGGACGGCCGCACCTTGGACAAGGTCAAGACCAGCACCATGATGAGCTACATCCTGCCCCGGGTCGAGGAGATCTTCAGCATCGTGGCCGACGACCTGCAGGGCTCCTCCTACACGGACTTGGTCACCCCCGGCGGCCTGATCCTGACCGGGGGCGGCAGCCTCATGAAAGGCGTGACCGCGGCCGCCGAGGAGATCCTGGGCCTGCAGACGCGCGTGGGCATGGCGCATCCCGAGCAGGTGGTCGGCGACGAGAAATGGTTCAGTCCGGTCTACGCCACGGCGCTGGGGCTGATGACCTTCGCCAACGGCTCACGCTGGGGCACCGGGGTCGCGCGCCTGACCCCGCGCAAGAAGCCCGCGTGGGTGCGGCGTGTGAGCTCGATCTTCGAGGACCTGGTGTGAAGATCGAGATCTCCGAGGATTTCAAGGACACCCGCGCGGTCATCAAGGTGATCGGCGTGGGCGGCGCCGGGGGCAACGCCGTCAACCGCATGGTCGACGCGGGCCTGCGGGGAGTGGAGCTCATCGCCGCCAACTCGGACGCGCAGGACCTGCGCCGCAGCCGCGCCGAGGTCCGCATCCAGCTCGGCGAGACCGTGACCAAGGGCCTGGGCGTGGGCGGCGAACCGGCCAAGGGCCGCGCCGCCGCCCTGGAGTCGGAAGTCCAGCTCCAGGAAGTCCTCACTGGAGCGGACATGGTCTTCGTGACCGCGGGCATGGGCGGCGGCACCGGCACGGGCGGCGCTCCGATCGTGGCCAAGCTGGCCAAGGCGGCCGGGGCGCTCACCATCGGCGTGGTCACGCGGCCCTTCCGCTTCGAGGGGATCCTGCGCGCCAACCTGGCCGAGAACGGCATCCAAGAGCTGCGCCAGAGCGTGGACAGCCTGCTGGTCATCCCCAACGACCGGCTCTTCGACGTGGTGGAGAGCAGCACCCCTTCCGACGAGGCCTTCCGCCGCGCCGACGACGTGCTGCGCAAAGCGGTGCAGTCCCTCTCCGACGTGATCACCACGCCGGGGACCATCAACATGGACCTCAACGACCTGCGCGCCATCATGAAGGACGCCGGCGAGGCCCTCATCGGCCTGGGCGAGGCCGAGGGCGTCAACCGGGCCCTGCGCGCGGCCAAGGAGGCGGTGACCTCCCCGCTGTTGGAGAACGTGGACATCACCGGAGCCAAGGGCCTCATCGTCAACATCACCGGCCGCAAATCCACTTTGACCTTGAACGAGCTCGACGATGTGATGAAATTCATCCAGCCCCAGGTGAGCCCCGAAGCCAAGGTCAAGGTGGGGAAGGGCTTCGACGAGGCTCTGGGCGGCTGCATCCGCATCACGGTCATCGCCACGGGCTTCCCGGCGCAGCGCGCCGGGCGGCGCTTGACGCGCGCCGGACTGCGGCCGGGGACGCTGGCCGCGCGCTACCAGGGCCTGGCCCCGGGCGCCCAGGCCGACGCCCGGCAGGCCGCGTCGGGCCCGGAGGACTGGTCGAAGCCCGCCTTCCTGAGGCTGAAGGCCAGGAAGCTGAAACTACAAGGCGGTTCCTAAGATCCCATGGACCTACAGACATTGCTCCAGACCATGATCAACAAGCGGGCCAGCGACCTGCACATCCGCGCCGGGGGCCCGGCCTACATCCGCGTTGACGGCGACCTTGCGCCCGTCGCTCCCGACGCCATCTCCGCGGCCGAGGTGGAAGCGATGCTCGCGACCGTCATGACCACGCGCAGCAAGAAGCTCTGGCAGGAGCGGGGAGAGGTCGACTTCGGCTTCCAGGCCGGGGATGTGGCGCGCTTCCGCGTCAACGCCTTCCACCAGCGCCAGAAGATCGCGGTCGCCATCCGCTTCATCCCGACCACCATGCCGACCTTCCAGGACCTGCGTCTGCCCGTGGCCACCATGAAGAAGATCGCGGACAACAGCCGGGGCCTGGTCCTGGTCACCGGCATCACGGGCTCGGGCAAGTCCTCGACCCTCTCCGCCATGGTGGACTACATCAACGATAACCGGCCCGTGCACATCATCACCATCGAGGACCCCATCGAGTTCGTGCACAAGGACAAGAAGGCCATCGTCAGCCAGCGTGAGATAGGCGAGGACACGCCGACCTACGCCGAGGGGCTCAAGATGGCCATGCGCCAGGACCCGGACGTCATCCTGGTCGGCGAGATGCGCGACCTGGAGACGACTTCGGCGGCCCTGACCGCGGCCCAGACCGGGCACTTGGTCTTCGGCACTCTGCACACCAGCGACTCCATCCAGACCATCTCGCGCATCATCGACCTCTACCCGCCGCACCAGCAGGCCCTGATGCGCATCCAGCTCGCGGAGAGCCTCAAGGCCGTGGTGAGCCAGCGGCTGCTGCCCTGCATCAAGGGCGGCCGGGTGCCGGCCGTGGAGATCATGATCGTGACGCCCCACGTGCGCAAGAACATCGAGGAGAACAATTCCACCGCCATCGGTCAGGCCACGGCCAAGGGGCAGTTCTACGGCATGCAGACGTTCAACCAGTCCTTGGTCAAGCTGTTCAAGGACGGGCTGGTGAAGGAAGAGGACGTGATGGACGCCGCCACGAGCCCGGATGACCTCAAGCTCGCGCTGCGCGGCATCGAGCAGGAGATCAAGTCGGGTTGACTTGCCGTCCGGGATAAATCGCCGAGGAGGATCGTGACATGTTCGCCGAGGGATACATTGGAATCGCAGGGACCATCGGGGTGGGCAAGTCCACCCTGACCACGGATCTGGCAAAGGCGCTCAACTTCGAGGCCATCCTCGAGGAGGTGGACGGCAACCCCTATCTGGAGCATTTCTACCACGACATGAAGGGCTACGGGACCATGATGCAGGTCTGGCTCTTGAACCACCGCTTCCGCCAGCACCGCGAGTTCATCACGCGCATCTCCTTGGGCAAGATCCGAGGCGTGGTCCAGGACCGGACCATCTGGGAAGACACCATCTTCGCGCGCATGCTCAACCATCACCCCGAGAAGATCATCACGGACATGGACTACAACACCTATCTCGACCTCTTCGACAATATGGTCCTGCGCGAGCTGGTCTTCCCCCAACTGCTCATCTACCTCGACGTCAATCCGGAGACGGCCATGAAGCGCATCCACGCCCGGGGCCGAGTCATGGAGCAGACCATCACCCTCGACTACCTGCGCGCGCTCAAAGAGAACTATGAGGCCTTCGTGGCCGAGATGGAGCAAGCCGGGGTGCGCATCCTGCGCATCAAGTGGGAGGAGTTCCGGCCGATCTCCGAAGTGGCGCGCCTGGTGCACGAGTATTCCCTCAAGCCTTCCAGCTTCACCAAGTGGGTCCGGCCCCTGCGCCGCGCGCCCAAGATGGACCCCAAGCCCAAGCTCCTGGAGACCCCCGCGGCGGAGTCCAAGGCGGCGCCGGTCAATGCGGCCGTCTGAGCTCATGACCTCGGCCCGCGTCTGGACCGAGGAGGCTGGCTTTCTCCGTCATGAGACAGGTGCGGTCAACTGCGGTTTCACCACGCGGGCCTGGGGGGATATGCGCTACTCCCGCCTTCGCCAGGAGGCATTGGCCAAGGCCGGGGCTCCGGAGGCCGATGCCCGGCTCCTGCGTCAGGTGCACGGCAACCGCATCTCCATCCTCCGTGGCGGCGACGATTCCGGGGTCTTGACCCAGGGGGATGGCTGGCTGACGGACCAGCCGGGCGCTGTCGTCGGCGTAGTCGTGGCGGATTGCCTGCCGGTCTGGATATGGGCGCGGTCGGGCCAGGCCGCGGGAGTCTTCCATGCCGGGTGGCGCGGCCTGGAGGCGGGCCTCCTCGGAGCCGCCGTGGCGGAGTTCTCCCGCTCTTTCAACATCCGCCCGGGCGACCTCGGGGCTTCCGTCGGACCGCATGTCGGCGCGTGCTGCTACCGCGTGGGGGACGACGTGGCGGCTCGGTTCCGCAAAGGGAGCCTGCGGCTGCGCGGCGGCGAGGTCTTCCTGGACCTGGGGGACGAGGCGCGGACTCAACTGCTCGCCGCCGGGCTGGGGGCGGATGCCGTGGGCATCTGCCCTGACTGCACGGCCTGCCGGGCGGGCTTGTTCTATTCCTATCGACGGGAAGGAGGCCGGGGCCCCCGAACCGGCCAGATGCTGGCCTTCCTCTGGCTGGCGGCCTGATGGAAGTCCTGCCCAAGCGCAGCTTGCGGGGGGTGACCCCTTTCGCGCCGGAGCAGCCGAGCGAGCAGATCCGCCGGGAGCTGGGCATCAAGGAAATCGTGCGCCTGTGCTCCAACGAGAGTCCCTTGGGGCCCTCTCCCAAAGCCCTGGCCGCCTACCGGGAAGCGGCCGATTCGCTTTCCTGCTATCCGGACGGCGGCAGCCCCGGGCTGTGCGCCGCGCTGGCCCGGCACCACAAGCTCCGCCCGGAGAACGTGCTCGTGGGCAGCGGCTCCGACGAGCTCATCCGCATGCTCTGCGAGGCCTTCCTCGACCCGGAAGACGAGGTCATCGTCTCCCAGCACGGCTTCGTCCGCTTCCGCCAGCAGGCGGCCATGATGGGCACGCGCATCATCGAGATCCCGATGACGGACTGGACCCACGACCTGGAGACCATGGCGCGAGCCGCCAACCCCCGCACCAAGATCCTCTTCGTGGCCAATCCCAACAACCCGACCGGGACCTACAGCACCGCCGCCGAACTGCGGGACTTCCTGCAGGCCGTCCCGGCCACGGCTCTGGTGGTCATCGACGAGGCGTTCTATGACTTCGCCGTGGAGAACGACGACTATCCTCGCACCATCCCGATGGGACTGCGCCGGCGGCCCAACCTGGTGGTCCTGCGCACCTTCTCCCAAGCCTACGGGCTGGCCGGCCTGCGCGTGGGCTACGCGGTCGGCGATCCCGAGGTCCTGGGCTGGCTCGACCGCATCCGCCTGCCCTTCAACGTGAACCTGCCGGCCCAGCGCGCCTGCTTTGCGGCCTTGGGCGACCAGGCCTTCCTGGAGCGCAGCGTGGAGACGACCATCAGGAGCCGGGAGAGCCTGGCCGCCGCCCTGCGCGCGCAGGGCTTCGGCGTGCTGGATTCGGCCACGAACTTCCTTTTCGTCCATGCGCGCATCCGGGGCCGGGCCCTGAGCCGGGCCCTGTTCAAGCGCGGCATCGTCATCCATCCTCTCGACGAGTACGGCCTGACCGAGCACGTGCGCATCTCGGTGGGGACCCCGGAGCAGAACGGGGTCCTGCTCAAGGCGCTCAAGAGCGTCATGGGGGAGGCGGCGTGAAGGCTCCCCAAACGTGTCTGGTCATAGCCATGGACGGCCCCGCGGGCGTGGGCAAGTCCACGGTGGGGCAGTACGTGGCCAAGCGGCTGGGCTATCACTTCATCAACACCGGCGAGATGTTCCGGGCCTTGACCTGGAAGGCCCTGGAAGAGGGCGTGGATGTCAACGACCAAGCCGCGGTCGTGCGTCTGGCCAAAGCGCTCAAATGGGAGTTCCGCCCGACGGAGGGCGGCGTCACCCTCAAGACCTTCATCGACGGCCAGGGCGTGACCGTGCAGATCCGCGAGGAGCGGGTCAGCGCCAACTCCAGCGCCGTGGCGGCCAACCCCGGGGTGCGGCGCCTGCTCTGCCGCCTGCAGCGCCGGCTCGGCCGCCGGGGCGGCATCGTCATGGAGGGCCGCGACATCACCACGCACGTGTTCCCGGACGCGGATTTCAAGTTCTACCTGGACGCCTCGGCCGAGGAGCGGGCGCGCCGGCGCTACCGCCAGCTCAAGGCCTCCGGTTTGCCCGCAGACCTCTCCAAGATCCATGCCGCCATCCTGCAGCGGGACCTCAACGACCTCAAGCGCAAGATCAACCCCCTCAGCCAGGCTGCGGATGCCGTGGTCATCGATTCCACCCACCTGAGCATGCGGCAGGTGGCGGAGAGGATGCTGCGCCTCATCCGGGCTAAGGCCTGACCCCGCATGGCCGTCGAACTCGACTGGGAGGAGGACGCCCGGCCCCTCATGTACCGCACGGCGGGCCCCTTCGGCCGCTGGCTCATGATGGCGGTCTGGCGCCTCAAGGTCTCGGGCCTGGAGCATGTCCCGGCGCACGGCGCCGCGCTCATCGCCAGCAACCACGTCTCCTTCATCGACCCGCCGTTGGTGGGCTGGGCCGCCCTGCCGGCGCGCAGCCTCCGGTACTTGGCCAAGATGGAACTCTTCCGGATCCCGCTCCTGGGCTGGTTCATGCGCAATGTCGGCTGCATCCCTCTGGACCGGGGGCGGGCCGACATCGGCGCGGTGCGCACGGCCTTGGATGTCCTCGGCCGCGGCCGCTGTCTGCTGGTCTTCCCGGAAGGGACGCGCTCCAAGGACGGCCGGCCCGGCCGACCCCGGGGCGGCGTGGGATTCCTGGCGGGCAAGAGCGGCGCGCCGGTCGTCCCGGCGCGCGTGGTCAACACGGACCGGCTCTTGAGCCTGCGGCCGCTCGAGGTCCGGTTCGGAGAGCCTTTGCGCTTCTCCGGAGATCCAGCGGACCGGGGCCAGTGCCAAGCCTTCGCGGAACTGGTGATGGGGCGGATATTTTCACTATAATGTGCATGTCGCAGCGGCACCCAGCGCCCGGCGGCCCTGAGCCGGCCCGGCGCCTTCCAGGAGAACCCTCATGGCAACCGTAGAAGATCGCATCGAGAATCAGCTTCCCACCCCGGCGACGAGCCAGGGCGAGCCGTCCCTGGAGGAGAACCCTTCTCCTGCCCCTGAAGGGGCGGCGCCTTCGGCAGAAGGGGAGATCTCCATGGAGGCGCTCTTGGCCAGCCAGGACGAGCTCCAGCAGAAGCTCTCCGGCAAACAGGTGGCCTGGGTCAAGGTCATCTCCACGACCAAGGATTATGTCCTGGTGGATGTGGGGGAGAAGAACGAGGGCTCGATCCCGGTCTCTGAATTCGACGGCGAAGGAGATTCCGGCGAGCGCAAGCTGCCGGCCGCCGGCCAGCGCATCCCGGTCCTGCGCGCGGGCCCCGGTCGGCGCGACGGCCACACCATGCTCTCCTACAAGCGGGCGCGGGCCGAGACCGGCTGGGTGGCGGCGCTCAAAGCCTTCCAAGAGAAGGGCCGGGTGCGCGGCCGGGTCACGGCCGCCATCAAGGGCGGCTACCTCGTCAACGTCAACGGAGTGACGGCGTTCTTGCCCGCCTCCTTGGCCGATCTGCACCCGGTGCGCACCCCGGCCCGCATGGTCAACACCGGCGTGCGCTGCTACATCATCGAGGTCAACGAGGCCAAGCGCCAGCTCGTGCTCTCGCGCAAGGCCGTGCTCGAAGAGGAGGCCGCCAAGAGGCGGGCGCAGCTCATGACCGAACTGCGCGTCGGAGAGGTGCGCATCGGCCGGGTCCTGCACGTCGGCGCCAACGGCGTGACCGTGGACATCGGCGGCGTCGAGGGCACCGTGCGCATGAGCGACGTCTCTTGGGGCCTGCCCAAGCTGCCGCCCGGCGTGGAGCGCGGCTCCAAGGTGAAGGTCAAGGTGCTCTCCAAGCCCGCAGACGAGAAGTCCGTTGACCCCGTCCTGCTGGGCATGAAGCAGCTCACCTCCAACCCGGCGGACGCCCTGCGCCGCAAGTTTCCGCCCAAGACCGTGGTCAGGGGCAAGGTCGCCGAGTCCTCGCCGACGGGCCTGAAGCTCGCCCTGGAGGGTGGGGCGCCCGCCTTCTGCGCGGCCGCGGACTGCGACCCGGTCTCCGGCTACAAGGCGGGGGACCCGGTCTCCGCCATCGTCCTGTCCGTCAACACCAACACCTTCGAGGTCATGGTCTCCGTCAATAAGTTCGAGGAGATCAAGGACCGCAAGCGCATGGCCCAGTACCTCAAGGCGCCTCCGCCGCTGACCCTCGGTCAACTCCTCTCGCCCGAGAAGGACGATTGACGGGACAGGCCACTCGCGTCCAACCGGCCCGGCCGGTCTGGTCCGTCCTGGCCGGCTGGCTGAGATCGCCGTCGGTTTGGTTCGCGCTCTTGGCGGTCTCGGCCGGCCTCAGCGCGCTGGTCTACTTCGGACTCATGCGGCCCTCCGCGGCGCTCCGGCCGCGCGCCGATTTCCCGGTCCGGCCCCAGATCGAGGCGGCCATCGCCGCCGCCCAAGTCCGGCTGGCGGCCAACCCGCAGGATTTCGCGGCGCTGGTCGAGGTGGGGATGCTGCATTTCGAGAACGGCGCGCAGACCTACCCGGACGCCGTCAATGAGCTTGAGGAGGCGCGGCGCCTGGGTTCCCTCGACTCCCGCATCTTCTACTGTCTGGGGGTGATGTATCAGGAGCTCGGCCTCTACCCCTTCGCTCTGGAGGAGTACCAGAAGCACCTGCGCAACTTCCCCGACGACAAGGAGGTGCGCATGCTCGCCGCGAAACTCTGCTATCATCAGGGCGACTATGAGGCCGCGGTCAAGGAGTACGAGCGGCTCCGCTACCAGTATCCCAGCGATCCGCTGGTCATCGAGAATCTGGGGCTGAGCCTCTGGGGCGCGAAGCTCACCCAGCGCGCCCTGGAATGCTTCGCGGCGCTTAAGGCCGCGGGCGGCCTGCCGGCCCGCCGGGCGCAGTTCTACCTGGGGCAGATGGCTTTCGAGGCGGGCCGCTTCCAGGAGGCGCTCGACCTCATGCAGAGCAGCCTGCCCGGCGATGACGATCCCGACTTCGGCATCCCCAAGGACCGCATGCACGCGGCCGTGGCCATGGCTTGGCAGAAGCTCAACCGTCCGGACGAGGCTCGCGACGCCTGGCAGAGGGTCCTCAAGCTCGCGCCCAACGACGCCAAGGCGCTGGCGGCGCTGCGGGACCTCAACCGCCGCTCCCCGCAGAAGAGAGCCAAGAAGCGGTAAATGCCCAAAGACCTTCGGATCGAGGGGCTGCCCGCCGCGGCGCTGGCCCGCCGCTTCGGCACGCCAGTCTTCGTCTACTCCCGGGCGGCGATCCTGGCCAGGCTGGAGCGCCTGCGCCGAGCCTTCTCCAGGCCGGGGACGTCGATCTGCTACGCGCTCAAGGCCAACCCGAATCGGGCCGTGTGCCGCGTGCTCTCCGCGGCCGGGGCGGGAGCGGAGGTCGTCTCGGGGGGGGAGCTCTTGCGGGCCTTGGCCGCGGGCTTCGCGCCGGGACGCATCGTGTTCTCCGGCGTGGGCAAGGCCGCCGAAGAGATGGACCTCGGCCTGCGCCGAGGCATCCTGACCTTCAACGTGGAGTCCGCCGAGGAGCTGACCGCCTTGGAGCGCGCCGCCCGCCGGCGGCGGCGGGCCGCCCCTTTCTCGGTGCGCCTCAATCCGGACGTCAAGGCGCGCACGCACCCTCATGTGACCACGGGCCGGGCCGAGAACAAGTTCGGGGTGGAGGCCGCCCTGGCCCTGGAGCTGGCGCGGCGCGGCCGCCGCAGCCGCTGGCTGGGCTTCACGGGGCTGCATTGCCATATCGGCTCGCAGATCCGGGAGTTGAGGCCGTTTGCGCGGGCGGCGGCGGCCGTGGCCCGCGTTCTGCGGCGTCTGCAGGCCGAGGGCATACCGTTCTCGCTCGTGGATATGGGAGGCGGCCTGGGGGTCAGCTACGGCGCAGAGCGGGAGCTGGATTGCGCGGAGCTGGCGCGGACCATGGAGCGGGAGTTCTCGCCCTGGCCGCGCGCGCGCCTGCTCGTCGAGCCGGGGCGCTATCTCGTGGCCGACGCCGGGCTTCTGCTGACCCGCGTGCTCTATCGCAAGGAGACCTCCCGGCGCCGCTTCGTGATCGTGGACGCGGCCATGAACGACCTGGCCAGGCCGTCCCTCTACGGAGCCTTCCACCCCATCGCCCCGGCCCGGCCGAGGAGAGGGCCATGTCGGCGGGTGGACGTGGTCGGGCCGATCTGCGAATCCGGGGACTTCCTGGCCCGGCAGAGGCTTTTAGCGCCGGTGGAGCCCGGAGACATACTCGCCGTGGGCATGGCGGGCGCATACGGCTTCGCCATGAGCTCGCAATACAACTCTCGGCCGCGCGCGGCGGAGGTCCTTGTGTCGGGGGGGCGGGCTCGGCTGGCGCGCCGGCGGGAGACCGTGGCGGACATCGTGCGCGCCGAGCGCTGAGATTGCGATGAGCAAGAAGAACGAGGCACCTGGAGGGGGGGGGAAGCCTCCAAAGACGGCATCTTCCCTCTAGGGATGAGGATCATCGGCGTCGGCGTGGCCGTGATCTTCTCCTGATCCCGGGGGGGTACATCCTTGTGGGTCTGGGCATCTTCGCCCCTGAAAAGTTCCCGGCCAGCGATGGTTTTTTCAGGCCGGAATAGACCATCAGAGGTCTTCCTGGTTTTTTTAGCGGCGTCGTCTTGATGGTTTTTCCCCTTGTCTTCCCTCTCCGGGTCCTGACATGGTCTTTTCCAGTCCCCCCGCTTTTCAGGATCCTTGGCTGATTTTGGCGCTTTCTCCTCACATGGTTTTCTGAAAAGTTGCCTGTTTTTAGGTTCCCTGCTCCTCTTCCCCTTTGTGGTCCGCCGGCGGTTGCCAAGCTTTTTGGGATCTCCCGAGTCTTGGGGCGGCTTGGACCAGGATAGCTTTCCTGGTCTTTTTGAGGGGTGACTATTTCAGGTTAGGAGCCTGGAAAGTCGGCAACTTTTTGGCTGCTTTCGGATCCTTCCTTCCCTAGATTTTAGGTCCGGCCGCGACTTCCATGGATTTTGGCAAAAATATTGCCTTCCCTTTGACTGCTAACTTTGAAAATATAAGAGAATGTGTTAAATAGAGCGATATTGTCTTGCAAATTGCAGTATATTCTCTGATATTATTCTAGTGATTGTAGGTATATATGGTGCCATTACTTTGCTGTTCTACGTAACATAATATATCTTATCGTAAGTAATGTGTTGGGATACAGCCGTTCCCCCATTCTGTCTTTTGAACGGCAATAATTAGATTTTGAGACGAGGCGATTTGGCTCGCGGTAGCGCGGTATCGGCTATGCCGGCCCGTTGATGGCGGCGGCCAGCTGATGCGCCAGCAAGAAAGCCTTTATGCGGCCGGGGCCGGTGAGCTCGTAGCGCCTGGCTCGTCTGGATCCTGACGACAAAAGCTCGCCTTGGGTGATGGCTGTCTGCAGGGCGCGATCCATGCGCTGCACCGGATAGCCGGATACCCTGAGCCATTTGGCTAGCTGGGCCGCCGTGGGCTTGGGCTGGTGCAAGAGCTTCTGGGAGGCTATCAGGAGCACGAGGCAGGCGTCCTTCAGGGGCCGGTCTCCGGGCAGCTTGGCCCTCAGGTGGATATCGTGGCCCTTGCGCTCGATCATGGCTTCCCACGGCAGCTCCGGATCCTGGCCGGGCTTGGCCTGGCTTCTAGGCGTTGAAGACGGGCCTGGCTGCGTCTGGAGGCTGGCGATGAACTCCTGTCTTTCCGCGCGGACGAAGTCCAGCGTGCCTTCGGCCTCGAATTCGGCTCCATCCGGCAACTTCAATCGCAGCTTTTGTTGGTGCTCCATGCTGGAGGCAATATTATGGCAAAGTCATGGTTATATGTCAAAGGATTGTGGATATAGTGTGAATAGGCGAACGGTGTTGTCTGTGGTGATTATTATATGTCATTAAGTATGGTCTATAAAATTTAAGAAAATAAATTAAGTCAGCGCTAAGACATATGCCTGTGGATAGACCTGTGCATGGACGCGCTTCTGTGAAGAGATTCAGACGAGGCGGCATATGCACATTGCTCACCCTCGGACGAGACTTCACTTCGCAGATTCTCGAATCGACTCGGATTGGGCGGCTCAAGCGCATATGCCGCCAGTTTTAATTTCAATGGGATCCCTTTTGTGTTTTTTCCGACGGTGAGCCGGTATGGGCGGCCCCCCGTCTTCTTCGCCGGCCTTCTGATTTCCTTGACGGCCTCCCGTTTCCCTCACATTTTCAAAAAATTGTTATTTATTTTGCAGCGCTATTCGCATCGCGCGCGCGATGTGAATAGCACCGATATTTCCAGCGTTATTTTTCTAAAAACGTAGGACCATCTGCCCTCGCATGACGCTCGATTGCGCCTCATTCGTACTTGCAGGAGAGGCGCTCATCCATCAGACACTTGTCGGACACGACCGGCGCGGCACATGCGCATCGATCACCATCGGACCAGGCTTAGTCGTCGAGAAAAGATGACGGGGACCGTGGTCCGCGCCCTCGGATCGATACCTCTCGCAACGGGCATCGTGAATCCCCGGATTGGGTGACTGAAGTGCATATGCCAGCAGACGAGCAGCGAGGTTGTCCGGTCGGGGGCGGTCTCCGGGGCTATTTTGGTGCCAGGAAAAACAGTTTAAACGTGCTTTCTGGGGTTTAAAATGAGGCTGTTCTTATTGGTCTACCCCCCTTCACCGGCCATTCTCCCGAATTACCTGCCAAAGGCGCCTTCTGGGGCATTTTCGGGGCTTCCAGGCCTACGGCAAGGATTGGTTTAGAACCGGCCGAAGGCTTCCAAAGTGTACTTCTTGGCCTTGGCGCCGTTGGTCGCGTTCGCTTTTCCGGTGCTGAAGAATGCGGCGGAGAGGGATATCCCGAAGCGGTCCTGCACGTTGTAGCGCAGGCGGAGGTCCCATTCGCTGCCGAGAGCGTGGCTGTCGTTGGCGGCGCGCTCGCTCTGGAAGACGTAGTAGTCCACGTCGAGGATGTAGCCTCTGTAGGCGGGCGGCGTGTAGCCGATGCCGACGATCACGATGCCGGAGTTGCCCTGCTGCAGGCCGCTGGCCGTGGTGGTGGAGCCGTAGTTGCCGCCGAAGGCGCTGTAGGGGGTGGCACCGAAGAAGTCGCCGAAGCCGGAGCGGTCCAGGCCGTTGAACTGGTGTCCGTGGGCCGGGAAGAAGGCCTCGTCGCGGGTGGGCGTGCCGGGGACGTCGCCGGAACCGCGCGCCACGCTCATGCGCGCGATGCCCTCGCCTAGGCGCGGCAGGGTTTGCTTCCACTTGGCCCGGGCGACCTGGGCGTTGCCGTTGTAGGTGATGCGGCCTGGGGGCGCGGCCAAGGGATCGCTGGGATTCCCGATGGGGGTGGCTAGGCCCTTTTCGAAGGCGGCCTCGCCGTCGAATACGATGGGGCCGTAGTTCAGGGCATAGCGCACGCTGGTGAAGCTCTTGAGGGTCTTGGATGCGTAGCAGGCGTCCGTGGGTGGAAGGAGTCCGCCGGAGCTGGGGTAGGTGCAGCCGTAGACCTGCTGAGTGCCCCGGTCGCGTTCAAAGAGCTGGTTGAGCTGCCAGACGCCTTCGCTGGGGAGGTCCACGGCGAAGCCGGCGAGGGCCAGCGAATTGTCCCCGTTGCCCTGGGTGGCGATCCGGGAGTCGCGGTCCGAGAAGACGAAGCCTTCGGCCTTCATGCCCCACCAGGGGAGGTCCCCCCTCACGGTGACGCCGGTGAGGCCGGCCCCGTCGTCATCGAGCAGGAGGCCGGAGCCTAGCCGGTAGTTCTGGCGGCCGAAGGTGGCCTCCATGGGGTAGCCGAGGAAGCGGTTGACCCGGAGGTAGGCGTTCTCCAGGAAGGGCGTGAAATCCGCGGAGGGGTAGTTGTTGGCGATGCGGTCGAAGGGCGCCTGCAGGGCCGTGGTGGAGCCGGTGACGCCGAGGGCGCGAAAGACGACGCCGAGGTCCATGGTCATCATCTCGCCGCCTTTGCGCTCGAGCTCTATGTTGCGCACGGCTATGCCGAGCCTGGCGTCGTTGGAGATGAAGGAATGGTTGTTCTGGGAGGTCTTGTCCCCGGTGAGGTTGAGGTTCGAATAGGAGATGGCCCGCATCTTGTAGGCGGCGGTGACGTCGAGGTTGGCGGCCCGGGCCGGGAGGGCGGCCGATAGCAGGAGGGCGCAGGCGCAGAGCCGTCGGTGCATGCGGGATAATCCTAGCAAATTGGGGGCTTTTCGGGATGCGGGCCGGCGCTAGCGGTAGATCTCGCGGCGGTGGCCTATGTCGAGTACGTAGACCAGCAGGCGCTGCGCGAAGACCGCGTAGATGATCCGGTAGGGGCCCAGCCGGTAGCTGCGTTTGCCGGCCAGTTCCCCCTTGAGAGGCTTGCCCAGAAAGGGGTCCTGTGCAAGCTCGCGCAGGACTTGGTCTACGCGGTCGAAGAGCCTCCGGTCCCTCTGGTGCAGCCGCTGATAGACGCCGCGGGCCGCCGGCGAGAGTTCGATTCTATAGAGCATCGAGCTCCCGGCGTACTTCATCGAGCGAACGGGAACGTCCCGCTCGGAGGTCCGCCTCGGCCTGTTTGAGGCGTTTGACGGCGGGCTTGTCGGAGAGTATCTCCAGGGTCTCCAGGAGGCCTTCGTAATCGTCTAGGCCCATGATGACGGCCGCGGGCTTGCCGCGCCTGGTGACGATGAAGCGGTCCATCTTCTGGTCGATGGCTTGCATGACTTGGGGCAGTCTGGGGCGCAGCTCTTTGAGGGTGATGTGGCGGGTCATTGTGGCCTCCCGCATTAGTATACACCAGGATGTATACTATATCAAGCCCCATCGCGGCCCTGCGTCCCTACTAGATATACGATTTTGGGCGCGAAAAGTCCCCTCTTGATTCCATGCCGGCAGGAGGGCGGATGTGAAATTTCAAGACCTGACCCCTACAAAACAAAACCCCCTGCGGCAAGCCGCAGGGGGTTTTGTGCTGGTTCTTCTTAGTTTAGAACTTGACCGCCACGTCGAACGCGGACATCCAGGCGGAGTTCGTCGTGTTGCCCGGCGTCGCATTGGCAACGAAGCGGATCGCGTCTCCAGGCTGGAAGTTCCCGACCGTGCCCTTGAGGGACACGTTCTCGGAGTGCTTCCACTCGGCCGTCAGGTCGTACTCTTGGCCGATGGAGCGGTGTCCACCGGTGAGGGCGCTGATGGTCGTGCCCGCGGGCTTCATGTTGTCGCCGATGTTCTGGAAGCGGAAGGCGTACATCGCCAGGCCCGCGGTCAGCTTGTTGAGGCCCGCCGGGGTGGCCTTGACGCCGATGGCGTACATGATCTTGTTGGTCAGACCATTGGAGGCCATTGTGCCAGCAGGCATGCCGGTGACGCCATTGCCAAGGATCACAGCGCCCGCGTTGGCCGCATCGAACCGGCCGTAGATGGCTCCGGGCCGGAAGTCCGTGGCGATGGGCGTGAAGTTCATGTTGTGGTTGTTGGCGTTGGTGCTGTCGCCATTGCCCGAGCCCCAGCCGAACTGGGCCCAGGGGTTGAACATGCCGATCTGCTCCACATCAGCCTTCATCCCGACATCAGCAAGGAGGGCCTTGCCGGCGTAGCGTTCGGATACGGCGCCAGCGCGGTTCTCGCCGAAGTTGAGGGCCGCTTCGAGGGAGCCGTAGAGCCCGCCGAGCTTGGCCTTGACCTTCGCGCCGAGCACGTACAGGTTGTCGTTCTTGGTGGTCAGGCCAGGGGGGGTCGCGACGGAGTTCATCCCGCCATGAGTCGCCTGGTTCCACACATACGCCTTGCCGTCGAAGTTCTCATTGCCCTTGTTGCCCGCGATGAAGCCGCGGATGTCCTTGATCCCGACATAGTTGCTGGAACCCAGTCCCGGGTGGCCGGTCGGCTCGAATACGACCACGGTCGCATAGGCCTTCTCGCCGGTCCAGTCGAAGCGCGCGCCGTCGATGGCCGTCACCTGCAAGCCGTACTGGTCGTAGGCGGGGCCGTAGTAGGCGATGAGGTCGCCCGGCTCGCCGTAGAACTGGCGGCCGAAGGTCGAGTCCAGGAAGCCGAACACCTTGTCGATCTTGAAGTATGCCTGATCCAGGACCACGAAGCCTTGGACCGCAGTCAGACTCTCGGAGGCGGCGTTCCCGTAGACGCGGTTGTTCTTGCGCAGGGTCACCTTCGAGTGGACGTCATCAAGCAGGTCCCAGTCCATGTTCAACATGATCCGGGTCTGCGCGGTGCCGACGTGGTCGTTGGGGACGTTGTTGTTGTAGCTCCGCGTTTTGAAGTTGGAAACATTGCGCGCGGACACAGCATCCATTTCGACCGACCCACCGAACTTGAAGTTCTTCAACAACTCGGCATTCGCCGTTCCGACGCTGACGAACAGCGCCAGGGCCAAAGCCGATCCCAGGAGCTTCTTCATTTGCACTATTCCTCCTTACTTTCGTAAGCCCCGCACACGGCGGGGATCTATTTTACCTATTAACCCCGCTCTCGCGGGGCCTACGTTTTTCCCTTCTTCAGGAGCGTGCCGTAGGCTTCTGGCCGCGGCCTCGACCTTTGCGGGCCGAGTCTCCTTAATCACGAGCGGGTAGGATTCTAACAAAGACTTATTTTTCATGTCAATAGCTAAATGTGCCAGGGAGTGTCATGTTCTACACCCCCCCGCCCAGGGCCTTCAAGCGCTCCTGGGCCCAAGCCGCCCAGGAAGTCTCCGGGTACTGCAAGGCTATCTTCTGCAAAGTGGCCTTGGCGGTATCTCTTTGGCCTAATGCCGTCTCGCAGCGGGCCAAGGAGGCGTGCACCTGAGGCGCCAGGAAATGGTCCGCATAGGCGCCCAGGAACCGCTCCTCGGTCTTCACCGCCTCAGCGCACTGCTCCGCCGACTCCTGGGCCAAGGCCAGGCCGCCCAAGGCCAAAGGCTGCAGGACCTGCGGCTGGCCGCGGTCCACCAACTGCTTGTAGTACTTCTCGCTGTCCGCGAAGCGGTCCCTGTGGAAGAGCAGGTCTGCCGCGAAGAGCAGGCCGTAGCCCGCGGCCGGCGTGCCCGGGTAGGCGGCGCTCATCTCATCGATCTTCTTGACCGCCGCGTCCGTCTGGCCGGAGTAGGCCAGCGCGTTGGCCAGAGAAAAATCGTCCCAGGCCGCGTTCTGCCTGGCGCGATGACTATAAAGGAAGAGCCCCCCCAACAGCAGGACCCCCGCGATCGCCGCCGCGCCGATGCCCGCGGTCTGGCGGTTCTCCAGCGTCCAGCGCAGGCCGCGGTCCACCGCTTCCTGCATCTCGTTCTTCTTGACCTGCGCTCTGACCCACTGTTTGCCCATGTTTTAAGCCCCTATAATAAAAATGCCCCGAGAGGGAATCGAACCCCCATCTAACGCTTAGGACGCGCTAGCTCTATCCATTGAGCTATCGGGGCTTAATATTTGACCAGAGCCCGGACGTCCCGGCCCGCCAGCTTGGCGCGGCCGTTGAGGAAGCCCAACTCGATGAGGAAGGAGACGCCGGCCACCTGGCCGCCGATGGCCTCGATGAGCTCGCAGGCCGCCTTGGCGGTGCCGCCCGTGGCCAGCACGTCGTCGACCAGCAGGACCTTGGCCCCGGCCGGGAAGGCGTCCTCGTGCGCCTCGATGGAATCCTGCCCGTACTCCAGGTCGTAGGAGGCGGACTTGGTCTTGCGCGGGAGTTTCCCCTTCTTGCGGATAGGAACCAAGCCGGCCCCCAGGCGGCAGGCCAGAGGCGCGGCCAGCAGGAAGCCCCGCGACTCGATGCCGGCCACATAGCGTATGCCCGCATCCTTGAACGGCTCGGCCATCCGGTCCAGGGCCGCGGTGAACGCGGCCGGGTTGCCCAGCAGGGGCGTGATGTCCTTGAACACGATCCCCTTCTTGGGGAAGTCCGGCACGTCCTTGATGAAGGCGGACGGGTCGAGGGAAGTGGCGGGCATCATGTCCTCCTGGTCTTGGCCGCGACGCGGCTGAGGATGAGGTTGCGCGGGCGGCGGTGGACGGCGTGCGCCGTGGGCGCGGTGGAGCGGCCCTTCGGGATGGTCTGGCCGAGGATGTCGGTCCTCACCTTCGGGGAGTACCAGCCCGGCTGCAGGTTGGGCGTGGACGCGGAGCGGCTGTCGCCCACCTCGATGAGGCCCATGCGGTTGGCCACCCGGCGCAGGCGCAGCAGGGCCCGCTCCTCGATCTGCCGGATCCGCTCCCGGGAGAGCTTCAGGCGCTTGCCCACCTCCTCGAGCGTCATCGGGGTCTGGCCCGTGAGGCCGTGGCGGAACTCCAGGATCATCCGCTCGCGGTCGCCGATCTCCTTCATGGCCAGGTTGAGCTCGTCATGGAGCTTGAGCACCGAGATGAGGTTCTCCGGGGACTGGTTGTCGTTCTCGGAGAGCATGTCCTCGACCGTGATGTTGTCGTCCTCGGAATCCACCGGCGCTTCCAAGGAGCCCATGCCGCGCGCCGCCTCCGCCGCGTCGAGCACGCCGCGGACCTGGCGGGCCGTCCAGTGCATGGTGCGCGCCATCTCGGCCAAGGACGGGTCGCGGCCCAGCTTGGAGTGGAGCTTCTCCCACATCTTGAGCCACTTGCGCAGGGCCTCCCAGGCGTGGGGCGGGATGCGGATGGTCTTGGACTGCTCCTCGACCGCGCGGCGTATGGACTGCTCGATCCAGTAGGAGGCGTAGGTGGAGAAGCGGTAGCCCTTCTTGGGCTCGAACTTGTCGATGGAGTGCATCAGGCCCAGGTTGCCCTCCTCGATCAAGTCCATGAAGTCGATGCCCTGCCGATGGTACTTGCGGGCGATGGGCACCACCAGGCGCAGATTGGTCTCCATGATGCGCTGCTTGGCCAGGCGGTCGCCCCGTTTGGCCTTCTTCCAGAGCTTGTGGACCTCTTCGCGGTCTATCGTGGCCAGCCGCTGGATGCCCTTGAAGTACTGGCTGATGGTGTCAGTGCTCGGTGCCTCGTTTGCCATGACCAGCTCCCCGGACCTCTACAATATGTCGAAGGACGACGGCCCGCCTTCGGGCTTGCGCTCCGTCGCCTCGACTGCGTTCACTTGCGCCCCAGCCGGCCCGGCCCGCAGGCGCCGCTCGAACTCCGCGACCGCCTGGGCCGGACCTTCCGCCTCGGACGCCACCGACCCGTCCTCCAGGTTGCTCACCCAACCGCGCAGCCCCAGCCTTTCGGCCCAGCGCTGCGCGAACCAACGGAACCCGACTCCCTGCACGCGCCCGGACACGACGAAACGCCGGCGGGTCAAGGGGTCGGGCATGCGCGAAAAAACTTCGGGGTACTCAGGCTTGAACTGAGAACCTCACGGTCCCGAACCGTGCGCTCTACCAATTGAGCTATACCCCGTCTAATCGCTGATATATTAAGAAAGAACGACCTGCACGGGCAAGACACCCCTGGTCGGGGACCCGGGGATCGAACCCGGAACCTTTCGCACCCCAAGCGAACGCTCTACCATTGAGCCAGTCCCCGGCCACGAGCGTCTTGCCCGCCTTGCGCGACGGCATAAATCCTATCACTTCGCAAGCTCCGACGCCAGTTCCTGAAGTTCGACCCGGACCTCGCGCAGCAGCCGCACCGCGGCCGGCGCGGCCGCGGGCTCCCCGGCGTCGGCGCCCATGACGCCCCGGCGGCGTTCCAGCAGGGCCTTGCGCGCCCCGGCCGCGGTCAGGCGCCGGCCGACGAGCAGGCGCTTGATCTCGAAGATGGTCTCCAGGTCGGCGCGGCCGTAGCGGCGGTGGCCGCTCGAGCGCCGGGCCGGCCGGGGGAAGCCCAGCCGGGATTCCCAGTAGCGCAGGGTGTGCGGCGCCACTTGGGCGATGCGGCACGCCTCGCCCATGGTGAAGAAGTCCTGGTCCGGGATGACCGGCCCCGGAAGGGGCGGCGTCCCCGGATTCACGGCTGCAGGAGGTTCTTCGACGCTTTGAAGCGCACGCCCTTGCGCGGCGGCACCGTCACCTGCTGCCCCGTCTTCGGGTTTCGTCCCTGGCGCTGCTGGCGGTGCTTGACGCGGAAGGTCCCGAAGTTGGAGATCACGACCTTCTCCTCGCGGCCGAGCGCCGCCCGGATGGTCGCGAACGTCGTCTCCACGGCCTGGGCGGCCTCTCCTTTGGTGGTCAGCACCTTGGCTACGGCTTTGATGATGTCTAGTCTATTCATCGTCGCTCTCTTCCTCGGGCTCGGGGCCTTCGGCCCCGGGCCCGGGAGGCTCTTCCTCCTTGGCGGGCTTCTTCTTGGTCTTGATGTCCTTCTTGAGATCCTTGAAGATGTCCTCGGGTTTGAGGTTCTTGAGGTCGGCTTTGAACTTGCTGACCTCGTCCTCGGTTATCGGCTTGCTCAGAGTCTGACAGTTGGCGAAGACCTTCTCCTCGACGTAGATCGGGCAGCCGGCGCGCACGGCCACGGCGATGGCGTCGGACGGCCGGCTGTCGAGGTCCACGGCTTGGCCGTCCTTGACCACGCGGATGCGGGCGTAGAATGTGTTGTCCTTGATGTCGCAGACCACCACCTTCTGCACCGAATAGCCCATCTGCGTGATGGCCCCCAGGAGCAGGTCGTGGGTCAGGGGCCGGGGCAGGACGATGCCGGAGAAGCGGATGGCGATGGCCTGCCCCTCGGTGATGCCGATCCAGATCGGCAGGAGCCGGTTGCCGGAGAGCTCCTCCAGGAAGATGATGCATTCGTTGGCCGTGGTGGCCAAGGAATAGATGTGGACCTCTTTCTCCACGGAGGGCTGCGCCGGGCCTTGGGAGCCGCCGCTTTCGTTCTTGGCCATGGGCTCAGCTCCGCTTGCCTGCAGCCGGAGCGCCTGCGGACCGGCTCTCGAGACGGAAGGCGAGGGCGCGCTCCCGGCGCAGGCGCTTGATGTTCGGGATGTGCTTGTAAACGATGAGCGCAGAGGCGGCCAGAGCCGCGGCGGTGTAGGGCAGGGGCGAACCGAGCACGAGGCAGAGCACCGGCAAGACCGCGGCGGCGCAGAGCGAGCCCATGGAGATATGCCCGCTGCCCCACATCCCGCAGAGGAAGCACATGAGCGTCAGGGTCATGGGCTGGGGGGTCAGCGCGGCGAAGACGCCCGCCGAGGTGGCCACGCCCTTGCCGCCCCTGAAACCCAGGAACACGGTCCAGTCGTGCCCGATGATGGCCGCGGTGCCGCAGAGGACGACGAACCAGGGCTGGTCCGGATAGAGGCGATGAGCGATGAGCACCGGCACGAAGCCCTTGAGCGCGTCGACGAGCAAGGTGACGGCGCCGGCCGGCGCGCCGGCGACGCGGTAGACGTTGGCCGTGCCCGGATTGCCGGAGCCGCGATCACGGATGTCGATGCCCATGAGCCGGCGCACCACCAGGTAGCCGGTGGGGATTCCCCCCGCCAGGTAGCTGAGCACGACGAGTCCGGCTTGGGCCCAGAGGTCGGTTCTCATAGGGCGGTCAACGATCAGCGAAGAAGTGTAGCAAAACTGGCCCGGCTTTTCTAGGATTTTCTCTTTGTGGAGGCGAGCTTTTTTTGAAGGCGCCCCCAGTTCTCCTGGGTCAGCCTCAAGCGCATCCGGATGCGGTCGCGGACCGCGCTCTGGGAAAGCACCTGGCTCGATTGCCGGACCCAGGATGCCAGGCTGAAAGCCTGGGCCGCGGGCAGCTCAACCTCGCGCAGCAGCCAGCGCCTGGAGAGGGTCCGTTGGACGGCAACCAAGGCCGCGGAGAGGCCCTCTCCGGTGGCGGCTGAGACGAAGACGGCGCCCGGATGGCGGCCCTCCAGGTCGCGCCGGCCTGCGGCCTCGAGCAGGTCGACCTTGTTGAAGAGCAGCACCTGCGGCAGGTCCTCGGCGCCCAGCTCGCGCAGGGTCTCGGCCACCGCGGCTTGCTGCGCCGCGGCCTCCGCCGCGGAGGCGTCCGCCACCACGAGCAGGCAGTCCGCCAGGACGGCTTCCTCCAAAGTGGAGCGGAATGCGGCGATCAAGGTGGTGGGCAGGCGCCGGATGAAGCCGACCGTGTCCGTCATCACCGCCCAGGAGCCCTCGGGCAGGCGCACCCGCCGCGCCGTGGGGTCGAGGGTGGCGAAGAGCTTGTCGTCGGCGTAGACCCCGGCCGCGCCGCGCGTGAAGGCGTTGAGCAGCGAGGACTTGCCCACGTTGGTGTAGCCGATGAGCGCCACCTGGGGCACGGGCACCGCGAGGCGGCGCTCCCGGCGCAGCAGGCGCGCGGAGCGGACGGCCTCGAGTTGGCGGCGCAGGTGCTGGATGCGCAGGGAGATGTGGCGCCGCTCGTACTCCAGCTTGCGTTCGCCCGGCCCGCGCGTGCCGATGCCGCCGACCTGCTGCGAAAATCCCCGCCAAGAGCCGGTCAGGCGCGGCAGCATGTAGGAGAGCTGCGCCAACTCGACTTGCAGGCGTCCTTCGCTGGTGCGGGCGCGCTTGGCGAAGATGTCGAGTATGAGGCGCGTGCGGTCGATGATCTTGGCCGGGATGGCGGCTTCCAGGCTCTTCTGCTGCGCGGGCGCGATCTCCCGGTCGAACACGACCGTGGCGGCCCGATGGGCGCGCACCGCGGCGGCGATCTCCGCGACCTTGCCCACGCCGACGAGGGTGCCGGGGTGGTAGCGGGCCAGAGCCTGGGAACACGTGCCCACCACCTCGCCGCCCGCGGTCTCCACCAGCCGGTGCAGCTCCGCGAGGCTCGCGGCCATGACCGCGGCCTCGGCCTTCAAGCCCACGCCGACGAGGATGACTGGCTCGGCCATGGCCTAATAGAGCATGACGTCGGGGATGCTCCCCTGCAGGCTTCGGCGCCAGAGCGACGCGGTCCTGGCCAGGAGGGACTCCATGGGCGCGAAGTCGTCGCTGAGCAGCGGCGCCCGCGCCAGGTCGCCGGGCGCGGGGAACAGCTCGCGGGTGAGCATGGCCTGGATGTCGGCTTTGGCGAAGGGCCGCGCCCGCAGCGCGGCTCCCTCATCCGCCAGAGGCGCGTCCGAGGCGAACAGGAGCACGTTGGCGAGCCCATTGAAGTCGTCGCTGCCCGCGAAGGCGCGGACCTTCGGGAAGACGGTCTTGAGGGTCTTATAGGCCGCCAGCCAGGCCTCGTCGCCCGGCGGGCGCAGGAGGCTCACGATGTTGAGCGCGACCAGGCCCCGGGGCTCCAGGCGCCGCTTCATGGCCGAGAGGGCCTCGCGGCTGAAGAGTTGGAACGGAGGAGACTCCGTGGCGAAGGCGTCCAGGGCGATGAGGCCGTAGCTCGGCCCGCCTCGCTCCAGAAAGGTGCGCCCGTCCTCCACGAAGACCTGCCCGCGGGGCGAGTAGTCGAAATGCCGCCGCGCCGCGGCCACGATGTCGGGGTCGATGTCCACGGCGTCTACGATGAGACCGTGGTGGAGCTCCCACGCTTTAGGCAGGAGCCCGGCCCCGACGCCGATGACCAGGGCCCGCCGCGCCTGGGGGCGCAGCAGCGGCGCCCATTCCAGGGCGCGGACGTACTGGGAGTCGCTCTCCATGTCGGGCAGGCGGGCCACGGACTGGCTGGTGCCGTTGACCAGCAGGTAGCGCTTGGACCTGCCCAGGTCCAGGACCTTGATCTGTCCGTAGGCCGACTCGCGGTGCAGGAGCACGTTGGTCCGCGGCTCGGGGCGGGGCCAGAAGCCGGCGAGCGCCACGCCTGCGGCCGCGGCCAACGGGGCCAGAGGCGCGCGGCCTTGGGCCAGGCGTCGTCCCAGGGCCCCCAAGAGCAAGAGCAGGGCGGCGGTCCCGAAGAAGACCTGGCTGATGGGCAGCCGGGGGATGAGCACGTAGCCCGACAATATCGCGCCCAGCACGCTGCCCACGGTGGACACGGCGTAGACGTTGCCGGCCCTGCGGCCGACCGTGTCGAGCCCGAGGGCCGTGAGCCGGATGGCGATGGGGCCCAGCATGCTCAGGAGCACCAGCGCGGGAGCCACGAGCACGGCGGCGCTGGCCAAAGCTCCCAGCTGCACGCCCAGAGGTGCCGCCAGGCGCAGGACCGTGGCCCGCGCGGCGGGGATGGCCGCGACCGCGATTCCGGCCCAGAAGAGCAGGCGCGCCAGCAGCGTCAGGCTCGCACCCCGGTCCGCGGCCCGCCCGCCGAGACTGTAGCCGGCGGCCAAGGCCACCAAGGTCACGGTGATGAGCGCGGACCAGCAGGCCAGCGAGGAGCCGTAGAACGGGCTGATCACGCGCGTGCCCACGATCTCCAAGGTCAAGGTGACGGCGCCGGTCACGAACAGCGCCGTCATGACGAAGCGGTCCTGCGCTGGACTGAGGCCCTTAGCGGCTGGTTGACGCATGGTGCTCCGGGATGGACCGCAGGGCTTGCCTGCGCATGTCCTCGAGACTTCCGCCTGCCACGGCCTGGGCACCGAGCTGGTTGCGGAACCAGGTGCGCTGGCGCCGGGCGTACGCGCAGGTGGAGTTGACCAAGCGCGCCAGTCCCTCGTCGGCGGAGAGGCGGCCCTGAGCGCAGGCCACCGCCTCAGGGTAGCCGAGGCTCCGGAAGCCCGGCTCCTCGCCGCTGAACCGGCGCAGGAGCCCGCGAACTTCTGCGAGCATCCGCGGCCAAATGGACTCGGCGCGCGCGGCGATGCGCTGGCGCAGGTCCTCGGGGGGCCAGTCGATGCGGAGGACGGCGGTGGCAGGTCGGCTGGCGCCGACCCGCTCGTTCTTGTGGTCCTGCCAATGCTGCGAGATGGGCCGGCCGGTGAGCTCAAAGACCTCGAGCGCGCGCACCACGCGCTGGATGTTGTTGGCGGGGATTGCGGCCGCGGCTTCGGGGTCGACGCGGGCGAGTCGTTCGTGCAGACAGGCCCGGCCGTGGGCGCGCGCTTCCTCCTCCAGCCTGCGCCGCAGGGCCTCGTCGCGGGGCGGCAGGGCGCAGAGGCCTTCCAGGAGGGCGCGGATGTAGAGCCCGGTGCCGCCGGCGACGATGGGGATGCGGCCCCGGCCCCGAATCTCCGCTATGGAGGCGCGCGCCAGGACGGCGAAGCGGCCCGCATCGAAGGGCTCGGTGACCGGGACGCAGTCGACCAGATGGTAAGGGATCCCCTCCACGCGGCCTTGGCGGTCGCGGGCGGGCTTGGCCGTCCCGGCGCACAGCTCGCGATAGACCTGGCGCGAGTCGGCTGAGACGACTTCGCCATGCAAAGAGCGGGCCAGGGCCAGGGCCAGCTCGGTCTTCCCCGAAGCGGTGGGCCCGACTACGACGACAGGGGCTATTTCTTCGGCCAGAAGGGCATCTTCTGCGGCTTGGCGCAGAGGGCGTGGAAGGTGCAGGGTTTGACGCAGACCTCGGGGAGCTTCAGGGCGACGCGGGTCTCGCAATCGCCGTGGTCCTCCGCCATCTTGCTGATCTGGTCCTGATGCTTCTTGCTGATCTGCGTGAAGGAGATGCCCACGTTGTAGGTGGGCCCCCTTTGGTGGACGCGAACGACCCGGCCCGCGATGGGCACGCGGTCCAGGCCCGGGATGCTGAGCACCATGTCCAGGCGCCGGGCATGGGGCGGTTCGAGGAACATGAGCAAGGACATCCCCCCCGCGGAGAGGTTGGTGAGGATGGCCGGCTGGCCGAGGGCGGCGGCCGGGGCGCTCTGCCCTTCGCCCGGACCGAACTGGACGGTGATCGGCTCGATCATCCCTTCCACCACGGGCAAACGCACGTGGGCGCGTCTTTCCGTGCCGACCTTCTCGTGCTTATGGGTTGTGTGGCTCATGGATATCTCCTAGCAAAGTGCGGCGCGTCGCGGCGTCCACGCGTATCGACACGAGGTCGCCGGCCGCGACCGGACTGCGCCATCTCGCCTTGAAGCCCGTCCTCGTCCGGCCGAAGGTCGGGGTCTCGGCCAAGACCTCGACGCTGCTGCCGACCTGCGCATGCAAAGCCTGCGTCGTAAGACGCTCGACTGCGGCATTGACGGCGGCGAGTCGCCCCTCCTTCACCGGCGCGGGCACGTCGTCGGCAAGCGCCGCGGCCGCCGTCCCCTCCCGCGCGGAGTACTTGAAGCAGAAAGCGCTCGCGGGGCGGAGCTCCTCGATCAGCGTCAGAGTCTGGGCGAAATCCGTATCCGTCTCCGAAGGAAATCCTACTATAATGTCGGTGGAAACCACAACGCCGGGGAGCGTCTGGCGCAGACGGTCGGCCGTGCGCAGGAACTGCTCCCGGCTGTAGCCGCGTCGCATCAGCCCGAGGAGCCGGTCGCAGCCGGACTGCGCCGGCAGGTGGACCCACTCGCACACCGTGCGGCACTCGCGGACGGCGGACGAGAACCGGTCGTCGCAGAGGGCGGGATGCGGGCTCATGAAGCGCAGGCGCCGCAGGCCCGGCAAGGCGTCGAGCGCGCGCAGCAGGTCGGGGAAGTCCGCGGCCCCACTGCGGTACGCGTTGACGCGCTGGCCCAGCAGGATCAGCTCGCGGGCGCCGTCCTCGATGCGGGCGCGGGCCTCGCCGAGTATCTCCTCGGCGGGGCGGCAGGATTCCGGGCCGCGGACCGTGGGCACGATGCAGTAGGAGCAGGAGCAGGAGCAGCCGCGCATGATGGTGAGGTGTTGAACGGGCTTGCCCCCCGACGGAACGGCCGCCCCCCGCGGGGGGGCGGCCGGATTCCGAATCGCCTGCGGCGATTCGGAATTTCGAACGGCAACGGCTTGCGCGACGATATCGGCGTAGCTGCCCGCCCTCTTGGAGCCCACGACCAGGTCCACGTGGGGGAAGCGCCGGGCCAGGCGCTCGCCCAGCCGTTCGGCCACGCAACCGGCTACGACCAGGAACCGGCTGGGGTCCTGCGCCTTCCACTCGCGCAGCCGCCCGATGAGCGAGAGGGCGCGCTGTTCGGCGTGGCGGCGCACCGAGCATGTGGTCAGGAATATCGTGTCGGCTGGCGCCGGGACCGCGGCGGCCTGCCAGCCTCGGCGGCCGAGGTCGGCCGCGGTTTCGGCCCCGTCGGCGGCGGACATCTGACAGCCGAGCGTGATGACGTGGAGCTTCATCTCATTCCATTATAGCATTGGGTGCCGGGCTCGGCAGGGCAGCGGGCTACCGTCCCCGCTCGCCGGAGGCCTCGGCCGCGCTGTGGGCGAGGATGAGCCCGCCGGCCAGGGCCGGAAGCGGGAAGAAGCCGGAGGGCCGGTCGTCGGTGTCCGGCCTCAAGGCGGCCAATTCCGGCGGCATGTCGGAGAAATCGTCCCAACGCAGCCGCGGCAGGTCTTCTTCCAGCTGGAGGTCGTCGGCCTGGACGTAGACGTTGCTCCGGGCCAGCAGCGCGGCGGGCTGGGACGCCAGGGGCTGGTCGGAGCATGCCAAGAGGTAGCCTCCCGGCAGCTCGAAGCCTCCGACATGGGCGAAGACGCTGCGCGCGGTGCGCAGGGTCTGCGCCAGGCTGAGCGGCGGATACGGCGCGGGCAGGCGCAGGGCCGCCAAGCCCGCCGGGTTGAGACGGCCGCGCAGCTCTCGGAACGCCTCCCGCGTGGTGAGGCGCGCCCATTCGGGCGTGGTCGCCGGGAACGGGAGTTCTTCGATGATCACGTCGAAGGAGGGCCCGGCGGCGCGCAGATAGCGGCGCGGGTCCGCCCGGGTCCAGCTCAGGGTGGCGCCGTTGACCGACGGCGACGGCGGCGGCCAGGGCGTCGGGGCCTGGGCGCGCAGGATGAGCCCGGCTTCGGGGTGGGAGTCCACGGCCCGCACCTCCACCCCATGGGCCATGGCGGAGATCAGCGTCAAGGGATTGCGCACGCCCAGCATGAGGACGCGGCGCGGGGAGCCTTGCAGCAGGAGCGGCAGATGGGCCTCGCGCTTGGCCTCGGCCGGGGCCTCGACCCAGGCGGCGCCGTCGCGCAGGAGCACGGGGACTCCGGAAGAGAACCGGTAGACGGCCAGCAGCTCCCGTCCGTCCTCGGCCAGGGCGAGATACCGGCCGCCGGCCCAGGCCGCGTTGAGGCGGTTGAGCCAGACGTCGGCAAAGAGCTCGCGGCAGTGCCAGCCCATGACCAAGGCGAGGGCCAGTCCCGCGAGCGCGACCCGGGCGAGGACCGGCTTGCGCAGGAGGGGCTGGCGGTCGGCGGCGAGGCTCAGCGCGGCCAGGGCCAGATGGCAGACCGCAGCGGTCTCGGCCGCGCCCAGGCGGGGGATGAGGGCCCAGGCGGCCAGGGGACCGGCCGCGGCCAGCAGCGCGCCGGAGGCGCGCGCCGGCAGCGAGGGCGTCCCCGCGGCGTTGGCGACGTCCTCCGCGGGCGCCGGCCAGGCCATGGCCAGCAGGGCGCTCCAGAACGCCAGGGCCAAAGTGGACTGGCCGACGATGAACGACAGGTCTCCCGGCCCCCGCAGCCCGGCGAAGAGGTATTCTGCGGCGCCGGCGTTGATGCCGATGAAGCGCAGCCAACATAGGCCCAGCAGGCCGGCCAGCGCCGATACGAAGACGAAGAGGCGGCGCGGCAGCCCGGCGGCGTCGAGGGCCGGGGCGCAGCGTCCTTTCAGCCAGAGGCCGAAGGCGGTCCCGGCGCCGGCTCCGACCAAGAGGCCGCAGAAGGCATAGAAGGAATGTCCCCAGAGCAGGCCCAGGCAGCGCGCCCAAGCCACGGCCGCGGCGCCGGCCGGAGCCAGCAGCCAGGCCGGCGGCGCCGGCCGTAAGGAAATCCGTCCGGCCGGCACCTGCGGAACTTCCGATACCGCAGGCGGCGCCGCCGGCCCGCGGCTTTTGACCCAGCCGGCCAAGCCCAAGGCCGCGCCGGCCAGACCCACGGCGCGCAGACCCAAAAGGGGCAGCAGGAGCGCCGCGCAGAACAGGGCTGTCGCGGGCGCGGCTAGAGCCGGCAGCGGCCGGCGCGGGAGATCGGCCACGAAGCGGCAGCCCCCGCCCAGAGCCGCCATGAAGACTGCGCTTAGGAGAGCCGCGCAGACGGTGACCCCTCCTCCCTGCCGCAGGACGAAGACGGCGGCGGCCGGGCCCAGCATTCCCAATCCGGCCCACATCAGGACGAGAGCGTAGGAGGGCGCCATGAAACCGTGGGGATTCTAACATTTTTCTCCCGGGGCCGGACGCCGCGCCCGGCCCCCGCCGCGTCGAAATGTTTTCGTAGCATGAAATCGGTATAATCTCCGCACATGCTTTGGCTGATGCTGTCGTTGCTTCTCTGGGTCTGTCCCGCGCGGGGCCAGGAAACCGATGGGTCCGCGTCCGAGGAGCAGCCCGCCGCAGAGAAATCGGCGGCGCCGGCCGCGGATACGGAGCAGCCCGCCGCGGAGGAATCGGCGCAGCCGGCCGCGGGGGCTGAGCAGCCCGCCGCAGAGGAACCGGCGCAGCCGGCCGCGGAAGCGGAGCAGCCCGCCGCAGAGGAAACGGCGCAGCCGGCTGCGGAAGGGGAGCAACCCGCCGAGGCGTCCCCGTCGGACGCGGAAGCTGCCCCAGCGGGCGGCGACACCTACTCGGCCGATGAGCTGACCGCCCCTGCGGGCGAGGCGGAAAGCGCGGCTGCGGCCCAGCCGGCCGTCAAGGCCAAGACCGCCGCCGCCAAGCCGGCCGGCGGGAAGAAGGCGCTGTCCGCAGGCAAGGCGAAGGCCAAAGCCAAGAAGAAGCTAGCGGGGAAGCGCAAACCGGCGGCCAAGAAGGGTTCTGCGGCTTCAGCGAAAAAGGGAGCGGCCGCCGCCGCCGGCAGTGTGGCGTTACTCAGCCCAAAGCCTGCCGCTCCTGCGCCCCCCCCGCCCGTGCCGGCCACACCGGTGGAGCCGTACAACCCTTAGAGTTCTTCGACTGCCGCAGCCGGGAGCCAGCCCTTCACCCCTTCCTTCAAGACCCCCAGTTCCACCCAGGCCCCGTCGGACCCCAGGATCTGCACCCTCCTGCCCTCGGGGACGGTGAAGCTGACGTTGAAATTCTCGCCCGGCCCGCTGCGCAGCTCCGCAGCCGGGGTCACGATGACCCCGCGCCGCTGCGGAGCGACTCCCCGGACGGCCAGCCACCAGCCGGAGCGACTCCCCGGACGGCCAGCCACCAGCCGCCCAGGCCGAGCCAGAGGGCCGCGGCGGCCGCCGTCCAGGGCAGCAGGCTCGGGCGCAGGGCCGGCCGCCAGAGGCACAGGCCCGCGAGCCCGAGCAGCAGCCAGCACGCCAGCCATTGCAGGCCGGCCAGCTCCCGTTCGCTGCAGAGATGGAAGGCCAGGAACAGGAGCGGCGGCACGCCGGTCGGCGTCAGCTCTTCGCCGGCCCGCCTGAGCGCGTAGTCCAGGTTCTGGCGGATGTCCGCGTCCCGCGGCCGGATGAGGAAGGCCCGTTCATAGGCCGCGATGGCCCGCCCGGTCTTGCCGCTCTTGAAAAGGGAGTTGCCCAGGTCGTAATGCAGGCCCGCATTGCGGGGCTCGGCGCGGACGGCTTGGAGGTACCAGTCGGCCGCGCCTTGATAATCGCCGAGGTCGTAAAGGCGCTGGCCCTCGGAGCGGGGCGGGGATTCGGGGGACGCCGGCCCGCCGGGTGCGGCGGGCGCGGCGGCCCAGAGCGGCGCGGCCAGCACGGCCGCGGCGAGGAGCAGGGAAGTCATCGTTTGAGCTCCTTCTCCAGGCTGTGGAGCAGATCGGTCAGCTCCTGGCGCACGGCCGCGCCATCCCCCGCGGAGCCCGCCGCCGGAGGGGCGAAGCGCCGCGAATCGAGGTCTTCCCAGAGCGAGCGGATGCGCTCGACCTCCTGCGCAGGGAGTTGGGGCTGGCGCATCTGCAGCAGCTCTGCGACACGGCGCATGGTCAGGCCCGAGGCCGGCTCGCTGAGCTTGTCGGCGAGGAAGCCCGTCAAGGCCTCGGTCAGGAGGCCGGCCGCCTCCCGGGAATCGAGCGCGTGCTGGGCCGCCTTGGACCGGATCATGGCGGTCTTCCAGGCGCCCCGGAACCGGGCGCCCTTGGGGTCGGAGGCCAAGCGCTCCCTGAAGAAGGCCAAGCCCAGGGCCCAGAAGAAGAAGAGCAGCGGCACGGCGTGGATCGGGCCGGCCGAGGCTACGGATTCCAAGGCCCGCGTGAAGGGCGGCGGCTGCGTCCGGGTCTGGAGGTAGGAGATGTCCTCGTTGACTCGGGTGAGGCCCGGGGCCGCGGCGGCGGACGGGGCCACGTAACCCACGGCCGGAGTCGCGTTGGGCTCTCCCGGAGCGACGGAGACGGTCAGGGGCGGGCTCTTGAGCGTGATGTACTCCCGGCGCGCCGGGTCGAAATAGGAGAACTGGATCGGCGGGATGGTCTGGTCTCCGGAGACGCGCGGGACCAGGACGGTGCGGATGACCTTGGAGCCCTGCACCAGGTCGCCCTTCTTCTCCTGGTTGACCGAGGTCACCGGGTCGAAGACCCGCCAGGAGGCCAGGCTGGGCAGAGCCGGCTCTCCGATGGCTTTGAGGTTCCCGGTCCCTTGCACGGTGACGGCGAGGTTGACGGCATCACCCACCTTGGAGCGGCGCTTGTCGACGCTCGCGGCCAAAGAGAAGCGGCCCACGGCGCCTGCGAAATCGGCCGGTCTGCCGGCCGCGGGCAGCGGGGCCACTTCCAGGACCAGGGGCTGGGAGGCGATGGTCCGGCTCTGCGGGGCCGCGACCCCCTGGGAGAAGAACCTCTCGAAGAAATCGGGAGAGAAGGGGTCGGCGTTGAAGTCCTGCTGGACCTGGCAGCGCACCACGGCATTGCCGATCTTGAGCCGTCCGGCCTGCAGGGGGAACAGCGCGGTCTTGATCTCGGTCACATCATAGGCCCGGCCTTTGAGCACCACGTTGTAGTGCCGCAGCGGCGGCAGGTCCTCGCTCAGGAAGCCTTCCAGCTTCGGCGGCACGTACTCCGGATTGCCCATCAAGGGGACCGCGGCGTGGAACTTCACGGAGAGCGTCACCTGCTCGTTGACCGAGGCTTTGGCCTTATCGAGTTCGGCGGTCACCAGGACGTCGGGGGCCCCTCCGGCTGCGGCGCCCGAGGGCCGCGGCCGGGCGGCCGGGCGGCCCGGACCCGGCCCGGCCTGAGCTTGGCCGGGCTGGGCCGCCGGCGCCGGCGCAGCCGGGACGGCGTTGGACGGAGGCAAGACCTGGATCTCGATAGGGTCGGTGTGCGCTGTCGCGCCCTGGGCGGACACCGTGATAGGGAGGATCAGGCCCTTGCCCACGGCCCGCGGGACCAGGACGAAGGTGTGGGTGACGGAGCTGGAGACCCGGCCGTTGACGAAGGAGATGTTCTGGCTGCGGCCGGAGGAATACACGCTGAAGTTCGCCAGGGGCGGCAGCTGCGGGTCCGGCAGCGAGGCTTGGCCGCCTGATATGGTGACGGCCAGGACCAGTTGGTCGTCGAGGGCGACCTGGGTCTTGTTGACCTCGGCGGTGATGGAGAGCTGCCCCAGGGCGCGGGATGCCGGGCAGAGCGCCAAGGCCAGGCCGAGCCAGAGCTTCACCAATCCTCCTCGGGCGGAGGCCGCTTCTGAGGGGAGATCTGCTGCAACCGGCTCTTGGCGGCCTTCTCCTTCTCCGCGACGGAGCGCATGATCCCCTGCGCGTCGTCCTTGGACATCTGGTCCTGGGGCCGGGGCGCCGGGGGCGGCGGCTGGGAGTCATTCTTCCCCTTATCCTTCTTGTCCTGCTGGTCCTTCTGGTCGTCCTTCTTCGGATTAGGTTTGTCGCACTTCTTCTGGGGCGGCGGCGGGTGCTTGAGCAGGCGCAAGGCCACGGCGAGGTTCTCCTTGGAGTCCCGGTCCTGGGGCGCCAGGACGACGGCCTTGCGGAAAGCGGCCACGGCGCCGGCATAGTCCTGCTTGCGCACCAGCACGTCTCCCAGGTTGTAGTAGGCCGCGGCCCGCGCTTCCCGCGCTGCCTTGGGGTCTTCCGCCAGGCGTTTGAACTTCTGGGAGGCGGTGTCAAAATCCTCGAGCCGGTAAAGGGCGTCTCCGGCGTTGAATTCCGGCCGAGGGTCCCCCGCTCGCTGCGCCGCGCGGTAGCGTCCCAGGGCCTCCTGAAATTCCCGCTTCTGGTAGAGCCGGTTGCCGGCGCGCAGGTCGGATTCGCTGCCGGCCGCGTGCGCGGAGGCGGGAAGCAGGCACAGCAGCAGGAGCGCCGTCGACTTTCCCGCCGCGGGCATCCGCCGGAGAGGGACCAGGAGTTCGGCCAAGAGGAGCAGGAAGCCCGCGGCCAGAGGGAAGAGGAAGCGGTTGCGGTAGTGCTGGGAAGCGCCGGAGACCCCTTGCGACTTCTCCAGGTCCGCGATGCGGCGAGCGATATCAGCGACCTCGTCCTCGGCCGGGCTGGCGCGGTAATAGGCGCCCCCGGTGCGCGCCGCCATGTCGACCAAGGTCTTTTCACCGAGGCGGCTGATGACGGTCGCTCCCTTGCGGTCCTTCTTGTAGCCGGTGAGCGCCCCGCTGCCTTCCTCTTTGATGGGTAGAGGATTGCCTTCGGCCGTGCCTATGCCGATGGCGTAGATCCTGACGCCCGCGGCCGCCGCCTCGGCCGCGGCGCCCGAGGGGTCGGTGTTGTGGTCCTCACCGTCGGTCAGCAGGACCAGGGCCTTGCCGCCGGGATAGCGCTGCAGGACGCCCGCACCCAGGCGCACCGCGGTCCCGATGGCGGTGCCCGGGACCGGGATGGATCCCACCGATATCCCGGAGAGGATCTGCTTGGCCGCCTCCACGTCCGTGGTCAGCGGGCAGAATATGCCGGCCTCGCCCGCGAAGGCGATGACCCCGACGCGGTCTCCCTGGAGCGCGGCCAAGAGCTGCGCCAATTCCCGTTTGGCCTTCTCCAGGCGGTTGGGCGAGACGTCTTCGGCGGTCATGGACAGGGAGGTGTCCACGGCGATGAAGACCTGCCGCGCGTCCGAGCGTGTGGTGACCAACTCCACCCCCCATTGCGGCCCGGCCAGGGCCACAAACAGAAAGGCCAGGCCAGAGAGCAGCAGGACGCCCTGGAGCCGCCGCCGGGCCGCGGTCTCGGCAGGGATCAGCCGCGATAGCAACCCCGGGTCGCCCAGGGCTTGGGCTATCGCCCGGCGGCGGGCCGCGGCCCAGAAGTGCAGCGCCGCCGCGGCTCCTACCGCCAGCGCCATCCAAAGCAGATACAGCGGGTTTCTCAACATGGATGCTAGGTGCCGGGCTTTGACTTTTGTTCTATTGAACTTTCCTTAGAGATAAAAGTCAAAGCCTGGCACCTGTTCGAAAATCTCCCACGCCGGTCTCTTGCCGGATTCACGGCCACCTCAGGAGCAGGCCTTGCGACAAGGCGGCTTCAAGCAGGAGGAGCAGGGCCGCGGCCAGCACCGGCAGGCCGTAGAGGTCCGCTCGGGAGACGATCTCGGGCAGCTTGACCTTGGTCTTCTCCAGCCTGTCGATCTCGGAGTAGATGGAGCGCAGTTCGGAGAGGCTTGTGGCGCGCCAGTATTTCCCGCCGCTGAGTCGCGCCACCTCGAGCAGGCCTTCTTCGTCGAGGTCGTCGCTGATGCGGACCATGACCCGGCCGAGGTTCGGGTCGTCTACGGGCATGAGGCTTTCCCCCCGCTTGGCCGTGCCGATGGCGTAGATCTTGACGCCCAGCGCCGCCGCGGTCTTGGCCGCGGTCACCGCGTCGAGGCCCACGTTGCCGCGGCCGTCGGTCAGCAGTATGATGATCTTGGTCTTGGCCTTGCCGGCCTTGAGGTGGTTGAGCGCGGAGATGATGCCTTCGCCGAGGGCCGTGCCATCCGCGCCGGTCATCCCGGCGCTGAGGCCCTGGATGCGCTCGATGAGGGCATCGTAATCGAGCGTCAGGGGACAGGCCAGCATGGGGGCGCCGCCGAAGACCACCATCCCGATGCGGTCCTCGACGCGGCCGCGCACGAAGCGCGCGGCCGTGTCCTTGGCCGCTTCGACCCGGCTCAGCGGCTGGAAGTCGAGCGCATTCATGGAGAGCGAGGTGTCCAGGGCGAGCATCATGTCGATGCCTTCGCCCCACCCTTGCAACTGGCGGGTCACCTTCTGGGGCCTGGCGAGGCCCACGCAGACCAGGAGCAAGGCCAGCAGGCGCAGGCCCAGGGGCAGCCAGCGCGCCAGCAGCGGCCGCAGCGACGGCTCCGCCGCGAAGGCTCCGAGCGCCGGGTAGGGGAGCGTGGGCCGGTTGTCGGGCTCCAGGCGCGCCGCCGCCCACCAGGCCGCGGCCAGGGCCGGGAGGACGCCCAGCAGCATCCAGGGATGGGCGAACCTCATGGTCGGCCGCCGGCCGCCGCGGTCACATCTTTTGGCGATGTCTCGCGCACCAGACGCCGCGCCGCCGTCAGATCGGAGCCCCCCCAGCGGGCCTGCGCCGGGATCTTCGCGAACTTGACCAGGTCGGCCCGGTCGAAGAGGTCCTTGAACACGGTCAGAAGCCGGCGGTCGAGCTCCAGCTGCCGCAGCCGGCGGTGGATCTCGGTCGTGGTCTCCCGCGTCGCCGCGAAGGCAAAACGCCGCTCCAGATACCGCCGGAGGATCTCCGTCAAGGCGCCGTAGAATTCCTTGTGCCGGCCTTCCGCCCACATGTGGGATGCATCCAAAGCGGCCAATTCGCTCTCCGCGATCTCTTCAGGGGGACGGGTGTCGGGCGGCGGGCCGGCCGCCGACTGCGCCCGCCGGCGCAGCTCGGCGCGCCGTTTGTACCAGTACCAGAGCCCCGCCAGGGCGGCGGCGAGCAGCAGCCAGGGCCACAACAGCGGCCGCGCGCGGCGGGGAGGCTTGATGTCCTTGACGTCCTGGGACTTGGCGGCTTCGGGAGGCTCACGGACATCGAGACGCAGTTCGCTCGACAGCGAGCGAGCGGGCCCCGCGCCGGCCAAAGTCCAAAACAGGGTGAAGGCGCGCTGGCCCACGTCCAGGGGGATGAGCTGGATCTCGAAGCGGCGTCCCGCCGGGAGCTCCCGGACGGCGGTGATGGCGAAGCTGTCGGTCGTGGAGCGCTCCAGGTCGAGGGAGAGAGAGGCTCCGGCTTCCAGCGTCGCGGTCGCCTGGATGGTGATGGGCTCGCCCAGCACGACCGAAGAGCTGGGCGCTGCGAGCTCCACGCTCCCCCCTCCCGCCGCGGGAGCGGGCCCCGCCGCCCAGGAGCAGACAGCGGCCAGGCTCAGCGCGGCCAGGATGTTCATCGGCGCAGCCTCCGGGCGCGCTGCCGGAAGAAGCGGATGATGGGGTCCAGGTAAGGGCGGCCCGTGCTGATCCGTATGAAATCCAGGCCGCAACGCCCGAAGAAATCCTCCAGCCGGCGCACGCGTTGGCTCTCTTGGCTCCGGTGCCGCTCCAGGAGTGCGGGCGCCGAGGCGTCTACCAGCATGCGGCGGCCCGATTCGGGGTCCTCCAGGTCCAGGAAGGCGCCCAAGGCGGGCAGCGAGGCCTCCCGCGGATCCGAGACCACGACCGGGATGACATCGTGCTTGAGGGCGGCCAGGCGCAGCGGGCCTTCGAAGTCGGCGTCGCGGAAGTCCGAGATCAGGAAAAGGATGCAGCGCCGCTTGAGGACTTGGACCATGGTCTCCAGGCTGCGGCCGATCCTGGTCCCGTGACGGCGGGGCTGGTAGGCCAGGACCTCGCGGATGAGATGCAGGACGTGGCGGCGCCCCTTCTTGGGAGGGATGTATTCCTCCACGTCCTCGGTGAAGACGAAGAGTCCGGCCTTGTCGTTGTTGTACAGGGCGGAGAGGGCCAGGACCGCGGAGAGCTCCGCGGCGACCTCCTTCTTGAGGCGCGTCGAGGTCCCGAAGAACTGCGAACCCGAGAGGTCGCAGGCGATGGCCACGGTGAGCTCGCGCTCCTCCGAGTATTGCCGGACATGAGGGCGCCCGGTGCGGGCCGTCACGTTCCAGTCGATGGTGCGCACGTCGTCGCCGGGCACGTACTCGCGCACCTCGGCGAACTCCATGCCGCGGCCCTTGAAGACGCTGAGGTACTCCCCGGCCAGCGTCTCGGTCACAGGCGCCCGGTCATGATCTCGATGCGCCGGACCTGGGCGAGGAGTTCGGGTGATATCATCGAAGAATAGGTGCCACTCTTTGACTTTTGACTTTTAGGGAAATTCCACAAGGTCAAAAGTCAAAGAGTGGCACCTAGGGGACTTCGACGCTCTCGAAGAGGGTCCGGATGATCTCTTCGGAGGCGATGTTCTCGGCTTCGGCCTCGTAGCTCACGCGAATGCGGTGGC
>JAPLKL010000049.1 GCA_026388095.1 Elusimicrobiota bacterium
CGGCAAACACCGGGGGGCTGGAGATGAATCCTGAGACGATTGCGATGATCAGGAAAGGGGTGGTCTTCATACCTAAGAGTTTATGCAGGCTGCCGGAGTTTGTCAACCCGTGGAACGGAAATTAACCGACTTTTTAACTCGGCAGCCCTTGCAGCGCGGCGCCGAATTCCTCCGGCGAGTGGTAGCGCTGCTCCGGATCCGGAGCCAGCGCCTTGGCCACGACCTCGTCCACGCCGGCCGGCAGTCCGGAGACGACCTGGCTCAAGGGGATATGCTTGCCGTTGACCTTGTTGAGCAGCATGCCGGCGCCCTGGCCGGCGAAAGGCAGCCTGTTGCTGAGCATCTCGTAGAAGCATACCCCGAGGGCGAAGACATCCGATTCCCGGCGCACGCTCCCCTGCTCCTGCTCCGGGGCCATATAGGGCGGGGTCCCCACGATGGTGTTGGTCTGGGCCACCTTGTTCAGCGCCTCCTGGGCTTGGCGCGCCACGCCGAAGTCCATCACTTTGACCTGTCCGCTGGCCGCCAGCATGATGTTCGAGGGCTTCAGGTCGCGGTGGATGACGCCCTGCTGGTGGGCGTAAGAAACGGCAGCGCAGGCGTCCTTCATGATGCGCTTGGCGTCGACCAGGGCCAGAGGCCCCTTCTCCCCCAGGAACTCATGCACGGTCCGGCCGTCCACGAACTCGAAGACCAGGTAGATGTCCCCGGAGTCCTCCACGATGGAGTAGATGTCCACGATGTTGGGGTGGTGCAGAGTGGCCACGGTGCGCGCCTCGGCCAGGAAGCGCCGGCGCTCCTCGGGGTCGGCGCGGACCTCGTCGCGCATCTTCTTGATGGCCACGCGGCGGGCCAAGGCGCTGTCCGTCGCTTCATAGACGACGCCCATGCCGCCGGAGCCGAGCTCGCGGGTCACGGTGTAGCCGCTCCAGAACCCATCCCCGTTCTCCTCCGGGCCTACGGCCGGGGCCGCGCCGGTGAGGCGGCGCAGCGTGGCGTGGACGGTCTGCCGCCAGCGCGACGAGAAGATGTGGAGCAGTCCCAAGGCCACCAGGCCGCCGCCCAGCACCGAGACGAGCATGAGGTGCGCGAAGCGCTTCTGCCGGCTGACCGGAGCCGGCGCCTCCGCAGGGGCGCCCTTCTTGGCGCCTACGTCGGCGAAGAGGAAAACGAGGTCCGAATCCCGGGGCGCCTCCAGGGCCTGCTGAAAGGTCTGCTGGAAGCGGTGGTCGAGCTCCGCGGCCTTCTTGAGGGATTCGATGGCGCCATCGCGCTCCTGGAGGCCGGCCAAGGCGAAGGCCCGGTTGTAGTAGGCGTAGGCGTTGGCGGGGTCCCTCTCCAGGCTGTAGTTGGCGTCGCCCAAGGCTTCTTTATATTGCCCGGCCTGGGCAAAGGCCCAGGAGCGGGTCTGCAAAGCGGCGGCGCTGCCCGGGGAGAGGCCCAAGGCGAAGCTGGCGTCATGGATGGCGTCGTTGTATTTCCCGAGCTTGTTCTCGGCGATGGCGCGGGCGTTGTAGGCCTCGGCGTTGCGGCCGTTGAGCGCGATGGCCTGGGTGAGGATCTCCTCGGCCTTGGAGAAATCGTGCACGGCCATGGCCGCGGCGGCCTGCTGGGTGAGGGCGGCGGACTGCTGGACCGCGGTGGGCGGGGCGTTGGCCTGGCGCTGGGCCGCGGCCGCGACCTCGGCCGGGGACATGGAACGGAACGAGGTCCCCATGACGCCGGAGCCGGCGCTGGAGTCGGGATTAGGGCTGATGTTGAGGTCGCCGGGCTTGTTCTTCGCGTCGAGGACGTTGGGCAAGGTGACCGAGGGGGCGCGGTTCTCCGAAAGCTTGAGCACGGCCATAGCGGCCTCATGCGCGGGCGCCTGATCCAGAGCCATCCTGGCGGCCTTGGCGGCCAGGCGCGTATCACCCATGTTGTAGGCAGCGCTCCCATAAGCCGCCAAGGTATCGGCTGACTTGTCGCCCCGATCGATAGCCGCCTGATAATTCTTCAGGGCCGCCGCATAATTCCTGTCGCGGAGATACAGCTTTCCCGCTTCACGGTAACCCCAGGGGTCGTTAGGATAGACGCTCTGCATCTGTCGAGGGAATTCATACACCACGGACTGGGACGACGGGGGCGGCATAGTCCCGGTCGCGGAGGGAGCCACCGGAACCTGGGGGGGCTGGATGGGGGCACCCGGGGGAGGCACCACCTCGGTCGACGGCGGCGGTGACGTCATGAAAGCCTGGTATTTCTTCCAAACGTCTTGCGAGTAGCGATGAGTCGGATCGATCTTGAGTAAGTTGTTGATCAGGGGCTTTATCTTGCCCTGATCGAAAGCACTGAGCTCGTTCTCATTTCTTCCGTCTTGCTTCATCTGTGTCCGTTGTTGATAAAGGCCCATCAACTGCTGGCCCAAATCGAAGATCTTCGGGTCCCTGGTGACCGTCGTCGGCACCGCAGGAGGGACAGTCTCTTCCGTGACCGTCGTCGGCACCATAGGAGGGACAGTCTCTTCGGTGACCGTGGTCGTCACCGCAGGAGTGACCGTCTGCGCTGGTTTGTTCGGATCGGTACCGGCCTGCACGAGGAGCGCGCCGCGGAATAAGCAGAATAAGAAGATGATTATAGAGATTCTTCGCATAGGCCCTCCCAGAAGCAAGTTTATCCCCTGCCTCTCGACTTGTCAAGCAAGTATCGCGATTTTTACTTAGATTTTGCCCCTTCTGCCGTCCCCCGCCGCCTCGCTCAGGCATGGCTTCTCCCCAGCGTTAAAATTCGGTAAATCGCGCCGTCTGCCCCTTGATTTGGCTGGGAAGTCCTGTTATACTCCCGACAGGAGGTTCAAATATGTTGAACATCATTCTACCCCTGATGATGTCCTGCGTCATGAGCGGTCCGGCGCACGCCGACGATGCCCAGGACCTGCGCAAATTGCAGCCCTTGACCGCCCAAGAGCAAGCGCTCTACGCCAATGCCAAGAGCGCCCCCGACAGTCTGCGCCAGTTCATCGCGACCAGGAAGTACGTGCGGATGGTGAAGCCGCTGGTCAAAGACCCCGCGAATTTCAACGGAAAGGGAATGCCCCCGATGCCGAAGACGGTGTCGGTGACATACGTGGTCGACGACCAGGAATGGGACATGCTCTGGAACATAATGCTGGCGCAGAGTTGATTCCGTCCCGATAAGGCACCGAACCCTCCGGCACGCGCCGGGGGGTTCTAGTTATCCAGGGCCAGCTTTGCTGCCAGTTTCGCAGCCTCGATGGTCGCCGTCGCATCCGCCCGGTTCATCCCCGCGATATCCATCGCCGTGCCGTGGCCGGGAGACACGCGCACGAAAGGCAGTCCCGCGGTCCAGTTGATCACGCCCAATCCCGCCGCGGCCTTGAGCCCGATCATGGCCTGGTCGTGATAAAGGCATACCAAGCCGTCGCAGCCGCCCTCAACGTGCAGCCTCCAGGCCGCGTCCGCGGGCAGTGGTCCGGACAAGGTCAAGCCAGCGCGCCGGGCCCGACGCACCGCCGGGACCAGCAGCGTCTGCTCCTCCCGTCCCAGGAGGCCTCCTTCTCCCGCATGCGGGTTGAGGCCGCATAGGACGAGCCTCGGCCGCTTCAGGCCGGTCGCTCTGAGAGAATCGGACAGGACGCGCGCCGCGGAGAGGACGTTCGCCGGCGACAAAGCGGAAGGCACGCGCGCCAGCGGCACATGCCTGGTCGCGAGCACGCACCAGAGCTTGAGCTGCGGCGCGGCCAGGATCATCTGCGCATCGGCCCCGGTCACGGCCCTCAGGTATTCCGTGTGGTCGTGATAAGGGACCCCTGCCAGGCTCCAGGCGGCCTTGTTGATGGGCGCGGTCACCACGGCGTCCACCAGCCCCCGCGCGGCCAGCCGCACCGCCGCCGCCACCGCGGCGAAAGACAGCGCCCCGCCGGCTGCGCTGACCCGCCCGTAGGCAGGCGCCTTCAGTCCCCGACCGGTGTCCCAGACCGGGATGGCTCCGGGCCGCCAGCCCGCGCGGCGCCAGACCGCCGTCTCTCCGACCAGAAGCGGCCGGCAGAGTCTCACGAGCCGGCCGCGCCGCAACGCCGCCATCACCGCCTCCGGCCCGATGCCGGAGGGATCGCCGCTGGTAAACGCGAATACGGGCCTACAGCGGCGAGAGGTTCCTTTCAATGACGGCCTGGGTCTTGAGAGATTTGACGTAGGACTCCAGTTCCCTCTGGTAGGCCATGTTCATCATCGCCTTGGAGAGCTCGTCCTTGAACTTCTCGAACTCCGGCTCCTCCGCGGCGCGCTTCTCCTGGACGCGGATGAGGAAATAGCCGACCTCGGTCTCGATGGGCTGGCTGATCTCGCCCACCGGCAGAGAGAAAGCGGACTTCTCGAAATCCGGCGGCGCCACGCCGCGGACCAGGAAACCGATGTCGCCGCCGCGCGTCGCGTACTCCGCCTCCTCGGACGCCTCCTTGGCCACCAAGGCGAAGTTCGAGGTCCCGTCCAGAAGGCGCCGGCGCGTCTCCTGGGCGGCGGCCAGCGCGCGCTTCCTCTCCCGCGCGGAGTTGGCGGGCGAGAAGCGGATGAGGATGCGCGACACCCTGACCCGCTCCGAGGTCATGGCCTTGACCTGGCCGGCGATCTCCAGGAAAGCCTGGCCCTCGTCTTCGCTCACAGCCTTGGGCGGCTCGGTCGCGCCGCTGACGATGAAAGCTTTGAGGCGTTCGAAGTAGTCCTTCACATCCTTCTCGGCGGGGGGCTGGACCTTGGACTTGACCGCCTCCTCCACGACCTTGCGCGCCATGATCTGCTTGGAGAGCCGGCCGCGGAACTGCTCGTAGGTCAGGCCCATGGCCTTGAGCTTCTTGGCGAACAAGGCCTCGGCGTCGGCCTCGCCGACCGGGTTGCCCTCGTCGTCCTTGGAGAAGCGGTCCTTGACCTCGGCCACGCCGTTGTCGATGTCGCGCTCGCGCACCCTGACCTTGAGCTTGGTGCCCTCCTGGAAGAGGACCTCGCGGTCGACGAGCTGCTCCAAAGTCGTCTCCCGGAGCTTGCGCACATGCGCCGGGTCCGCGGCGGCCGCGGGCATGGCCTTGCGCCAATAGTCCATCACCTCGTCGATCTCCTTCTGGAATTCCGAGAGGAGTATCGGCGTGCCGTTGACCACGGCGACGGTGTCCTCCAGGACCTTGGCCGAAACCGAAGCGGCCAGCCCCATCAGCACGACGCAAAGAGCCTTACTTGAACTGTTCATCGACGACCTCCACGGGGAACTTATCTTGAATCGACTGCAGGTAGCGGTCGAGCTTCTGCTTCTCCATGATCCTGGCGATGCGGTCGTGCGCCGCTCCGAACTCCACCCTGTGCTCGGACTCCTTCCTGACCACATGGTAGCCGAACTTGCTCTTGATGGGCCCGGCGATCTCCCCGACCCTCATCTTGAAGGCGATGTCCTCGAGCTCCGGGATGATCTCGCCGTAGACGGCCGGGGGCATGCGCCCCCCGTCCACGGCGGTGGCCGCGTCGAGCGAGTGGTCCCGGGCCAACGCGGTCAGGCTGGCGCCGCCCCGAGCCCTCTTGGCCAATTCCTCGGCCTCGACCGGCGAGGCGCAGAGGATGTGGCGGACCTCGATCTCCAGGGGATAGCGCCGATGGTAGTCCCGGATCTCATCCTCGCTGGTCTTGAGCGTCCCGTTGCCGCGCAGGTCGGCGATCCACATGCGGGTGAGCAGGTAGTCGCGGCCCTCGCGCAGGCGCTCCGCCTCGTCCGCCTTGAGCCGGTCCAACTGCACCCGAAAATCGACGGACCTGGGCACGTCCGAGTTCTGGGCCGCGGCCAGGATCAGCTTCTCGCGGATGAGGATGTCGAGGAACTGCCGGCGGCCGTTGGGGGTGGCCACGTAGTTCTGGTAGTTCTGCGCGACCTCCGCGAGCTTGCGCTGGAACTCGGACTCGGTGATCCTGAGGGGGCCGACCTTGGCCACCATGGCGTCCCGGTTCCGGCAGCCCGCCGCCAGGAGCGCGAGGAAGAGGAGAAGATACCTCACGCGCTCATCGTATCATTTTTGCCGTATTCGTCCCAACCAAGGCCGCGAGGAAGGCCTCCAGCCAAGGCAGCGGCTCCTCGCCGCGCAGGTCCACCACCAGCCCGTCGCCGTCGGGGCGGGGCGCGAAGCGCAGGCGTCCGGAGTAGGTCTTGAGCCAGGACTGCGTCGTGGCCGGGCCGATCGGCGCGTCCGGGCGGAACAGGACCTCCAGCGAGCTCTCCTTCTGCGTCACGGAGCGCACGCGCGCGCGCGCCGCCAGGGCCCTGACCTCCAGGACCCGGAAGAGCAGGCGCGCCGGCCCGGGCAGGGGTCCGCAGAGATCCTCGAGCTCCCGGCGCAGCGCGGCGGCCTCCTCCGAGCCGGCCTTGAGGATGCGCTTGTAGTAGTCGAGCCTCTCCATCTCCCCCGGCAGATAGCTCTCCGGGATGAAGGCGTCCAGATTGAGGTCGAGCGCCACCGGGGCCTCGCTCGGGGCCTCGGGCCGGCCCCGGCGGCGGCCGAGCTCGGCGTCCAGCAGGTCCGCGTACATCTCCACGCCCACGGCGTGGATGAAGCCGTGCTGGCGGGCGCCCAGGAGCTCCCCGCAGCCCCGGATCTCCAGGTCGCGCATCGCCAGCTTGACTCCCGAGCCCAGCTCGCCGAACTCGCGCAGGGCCTGCAGCCTCTTGCGCGCCTCGTCGGTCAAGGCCGAGAGCTCCTCCGCTTCGGCGGGGAAGAAGAGGTAGCAGACCGCCCGCTGGCGCTCCCGGCCGATGCGGCCGCGCAGTTGGTAGAGCTGGGCCAGCCCGAAGTCCTGGGCGTCCTCCACCAGCAAGGTGTTCACCGAGGGGATATCCAGCCCGGACTCGATGATGGTGGAGGCCACCAGCACGTCCGCATTCCGCTGATAGAACTCCCACATCGCGGCCTCGATCTCGGAAGCCCGCATGCGGCCGTGGATCATGACGAAGCGCGCCCGCGGCAGGAGCTTCTGCAGGCGGCCGCGGCACTCATCCAAGGACCGCACCCGGTTGTGGACGTAGTAGACCTGTCCGCCGCGGGAGAGCTCTTCGCTGACGGCCGCGGCGACCGCGCCCTCGTCGTAGGGCCCGACCTTCGTCACGATGGGCTGGCGCCCCACCGGCGCGCTCTGGATGAGCGAGATGGCGCGCAGGCCGGAAAGCGCCTGATTGAGGGTGCGGGGTATGGGGGTGGCGGAGAGGGCCAGGCAGTCCACGGTCCGGCGCAGGAGCTTGAGCTTCTCCTTGTCGGCCACGCCGAAGCGATGCTCCTCGTCGATGATGGTCAGCCCCAGGTCCTTGAGTCTGACGTCCTTCTGGAGCAGCCGCGCGGTGCCGATGGCCACATCCACCGTGCCCGCGGCCAAGCCAGCCAGGACCTTGCGGACCTCCGCCTTGGGCTGGAAGCGGGTCAGCAGCCCGAGGCGCACGGGATAGTCCGCGAAGCGCGCGCTGAAGGTGCGGTAGTGCTGCTCCGCCAGGATGGTGGTGGGCACGAGCAGGACGGCCTGCTTGAAGGCGGCCGCGCATTTGAACGCCGCGCGCATGGCCACCTCGGTCTTGCCGAAGCCCACGTCGCCCACCACGACGCGGTCCATGGGATGGGGGGCGCACATGTCGGCCAAAGTGTCCGCGATGGCCGCCGCCTGGTCCGGGGTCTCCTCGTAGGGGAACTCCGCGGCGAAGGCCCGCTCCATGGCGCTCTCCGGGGGGAAGGCGAAGCCGGGCTTGGCGGCGCGCTCAGCCTGGGTCCGCAAGAGCGCCTCGGCGAGCTCCCGGACCCCTTCCCGCACCGCCCGCTTGACTTCCTCCCAGTTGCGCGTGTCCAAGGACGAAAGCCGCGGGCGCTTGCCCTCCGCGCCGGAGTACTTCTGGACCCTGCCGAACTCGTACATGGGCAGGAAGAGCCGGTCCGAGCCGCGGAACTCCAAAGCCAGGCAGTCCACCGTGCCGTGGCCGGGCGCGGAGACCGGCTCCAAGTCCCCCCTCTTGAGCTCGCCGAGGCGCAGGGCCCCGCGGTTGGCCGCCGTGAAATGCCGCCAGCGCAAAGACGGGCGGTAGTTGCGCGAGAAAATCTCCGAGGCGGAGAACACGGCGAGCCGGTGGCCGGGATGATGGAAGCCGTGACGCAGAGGGCCCACGAGGAACTGGCAGGGCGGCGCCCCGGCGAAGCGGTCATCTAGGAGCTCCTGCATGCGGCGGTCCTCGCCGCGGTTGAGGCTGAAGAGGACCGTGCGATAGCCCTCCGCGGCCCGGGACGCGAGTTCCTCCCAGGCCCGGGCCGGATCGCCGAGGCACGGTCCGTTGGGACGCGCTCCCAGCTCCAGCGCCGCAACGGCCCCGGCGGACAGAGCGTCGAGGCCGTCCTCGGCGACTCGAGACCAGCCCTCTGCGAACCAGCCGGCCAGGGGCGCGCCCTGTTCCGGGGCCGCGGCGCAGACGGCCCGGGCTCGCCTCAGGAGTTCGCGGGTCTGCTGGGTCACGGGGTCCACGCTGCGCACGGAGGAGACCTCGTCCTCGTCGAAGAGGACGCGCACGGCCTCCAAAGGCTCCAGGCCGTAGAAGTCGAGGACCGCGCCGCGCTCCGCGAACTCGCCCGGGGTCTCCACAAAGTCGACTTTCCTATAGCCGGCGCGCAGCAGCCCCTCCACGGCCCGGCCGCGGCTCATGCGCTCGCCGACGCGGAACTCCACACCCAGCCCGGAGAGCTCGCCCGCAGTCGGGGCGGGCGCGCTCAGGGCCTCGGGCGTGGCCAGAGCCAGGCGGGCCCCGGAGCGCAGGAGCTCCAAGGCGGACAGGCGCTGGCGGGGGTCGTCGCCGAACAGGGCGGGGCGCAGGGGCGCGTCGTTGAAAAGCGGGGCGAGGGCCGAGGCCGCATCCGCCACGTCCTCGAGGTCGGCGTTCTCCCGGCGGATGAGCAGGAGCTTGCCCGCGAAGCCTATCCAGGCGCAGGGGTATTCCAGCCGGGGCGTGAGCAGGCAGCGCGCCAGGTAGGCCCAGGCGCCGGAGCCCGGCATGCTGAAGGAGTTCATGGACAGGCCGCCGCGGCGATCTCCGCGCAGGGAGCCGCACCCATGACCGTGCCGCGCCAGCTCCGGCTCGGGTCGATGAAAACGCACCTGCCCGCCCGGCCGAGAGCCGCCTGGCCCAGCGCCGCCGGATAGCCGGGCAGAGCCTCCCAGGCGAGGATCTTGGGGTCCGGACAGGGCAGATGATGGGCGAACTCCGGCAGGTAGTAATAGCGCAGGGACGGGTAGTAATAGGGTCCCATGTGCACGATGATGTCGCGGCGGTCGCAATGCTGGCGAACCGCCTGGGTCAGCTTGGCCAGGCGGGCGTCCAGCCAAAGTCCTTGGAAGGCGTACGCCGTGGTCCCCGCCAGGACGATTCCGCCGAGGATGGCCCGGAAGGACCGCGCGGCGAACCCCGGCTTCCCGGAAACCTCGGCGCAGAGGATGTAGAGGAGGGGCGTGAGGAAGACGAAATACCGCGGCTGGTTGAAGGCGCGGCCGGAGACCATCTCCACCAGGATCACGGAGCCCAACGGGATGGCCAGCAAAGACAGGCAGAGGACGGCGGTGCGGCCCTCGGGGCCGCGCAGCGTCCTCCACGAGGCGGCGACGGCTAGGCCTATCATGAGCAGGAGGGCCAGCCCCAGCAGGGTTACTCCGCGCTCCAAAGCCAGGCCCAAGAAGGCCGCGTCGAAGAAGAAGCTGCCGACGAGGGCGCCGATGCCGTGCAGGTCCAAAGGCCGCGTAAGCAAGGAGGTGTAAGGCTGCGCCAGCTGGGACCGCACCACGGCGAGCCAGGGCAGGTAGGCCGCGACCAGCAGGCCATGGAGTGCCAGCCAGCCGCGCAGCTGTCCGGGCCGGCGCGGAGCGGCCAGGACATAGTAGAGGAATTGGCCGACGAGCAGGGGCGCGAAGAAGACGTGGGTGTAGAGGCCGACGAGCGCCGCCGCCGCGTAAAGGCCGCGGCGCAGCGGCGAGGGCCGCTCCAGGAGGAGGAGCAGGAGGTGCAAAGAGGCCAAAGCCTCCAGCATGAACAAGGAGTAGGCTCTCCCATCCTGGGAGAGATGGACCCAGAACGAGGAGAAGCAGGCCAGGAAGAGCGCGAAGACCCGCTGGCGCGCCAGCAGCCGGTCCGCGATCCGCGCGAAGAGGAAGAGTCCCGCCACGCCGCAGAGGACCGAGAAGAGCCGTGCCGCGATCAGGGGGTCGGCGAAGAGGCGCACCCACGGATGCAGGAGCGCGAAGTAGACCGGGGGCGTCACCTCCAGCCCGCGCACCAAGGGCAGGAAGTCCCGCCAGGAGGCCTGCGCGATGATCAGGCTCTTGGCCTCATCGAACCAAAGCGAGCGCAGGCCCAGGCCGCAGACCCTGAGCAGGCAGCCCAGCAGGAGCAATGAGGTCTCCCAGGGATGGCGGCAGAGCCAATGCCAAAGGCGGCGGGCGAGATCGTAGGAGTACCAAGCCCGCTTCGCCACCCTCGCCACGCCCAGCTCTTCTGTCGTGCCGCGCTCCTTCCGATTGCGGGCCCCGCAGGGGCCCGCAACCGCTATGATACAATACACGGAGCCGGGAGGATTGGCGCCGTCTAACGGGGCTGTCTGCCCTTCAGCAAGGCTCCGAGGTAGCGGCCGGCCGGCTCGTTGCCGGGGCGGATGGCGAGGGCCCGCCGGAACTGCGCGATGGCCTCGTCGACGCGGCCTTTTCCGGCCAGGGCCAGGCCCAGGTTGGCGCGCGCGTTGAAGTCCCCGGGAGACAGCTTCAGCGCCGCCTCGCATTGCGCGATCGCCTCGTCGAGCTTGCCCTGCGCGATCAGGGCGCCGGCCAGATTCGCGTAAGCCTCGACGAACTCAGGGTCGGCGCCCAGGGCGCGGCGGAAATGAGCCACGGCCTCTTCCTGCCGGCCCGCACGGAACAGCGCGAGCCCCATGTTGTTGTTGATCGTCGGCTGGGCGGGCGCCAGTTGCAGGGCGGCCTCGTACTGCGCGATGGCCTCCGCGAGCCGGCCCTGCTTGGCGAAGGCGCGCCCCAGGTTGGTATAGGCCTCCATGTCGTCGGGCGCGATGCGCTGCGCCGCGCGGTAGTGCGCCATGGCCTCGTCGAGCCGCCCTTGTTCGGCGACCAGGGCCCCCAGGTTGACGTGGGCCAGGGCGGACTCGGGATTCTTGGCCAGCGTGTCGCGCCAGATGCCCTCCAGGCTCCGGTAGACGCGGGCCTGGCGCCAGGTCCCGAGCCACAGCAGGGCCAGCACGACCGCCGCGGCGCCGCGCCAGGCGCGCGGCCGCCCGGAGAGCGACCGGGCCAGGGCGCCCGCCGCGAGCGCGATCAGGCCGAGGCAGGCCAGATACTGGTAGTGGTCGGCGACGTAGGAGTAGCGATGGGTGTAGATCCGAGCCAATCCGAGCGCCGGCGAGAGCGTCACGATGAAGAATCCCACAGCCGCGAGGGGGCCGCGGCCCAGGCGCTCGCGCCAACGCCAGAGGCAGGCCGCCGCCGCCGCGCAGGCGCTCGGCCCCAGCCATAGCAGCGGGTCGCGCGCGTCGAGGGACCACTTGGCATAGCTGAAGCAAAGATCGGCGGGCCAAACGAGCTTCATGATGTAGAACCAGGGCGCGCGGCCCGCGAGTTGGAGCCTCTGCAGCAAAGAGAGAGCGAAGCCCGGCCCCTCGGCGCCGACATGATGGATCTCGACATAGACCGTCACGAGGGCCAGCAAAGCCCCCAGCAGGAAGAACGGCGCCGCGTCCGCGAACTCGCGCTTCCCTAGCTCAAGACCGCGCAGCCAGCGCACCAGGAGCAGGACGACCGGCAGAGTGCAGGCGGTCGTCTTGCTGAGCAGGGCCAGCAGGAAGAGGCCGAGGGCTCCCAGATACCACGCCCTCGCCCGCCTCTCCTCGAAGACCAGATAGGACTCCAGGGCCAGCAGGTAGAACAGCCCAGAGAGGACGTTCTTTCGCTCCGTGATCCAGGCCACGGATTCGACCTGGACCGGGTGCAGGGCGAAGACCGCCGCCGCAAGCCACGCTCCCTGGACCTTGAGCCTGCGCAGCAGATGCCAGGCGAGCAGGGCGTTGAGGACGTGCAAGGCCGCATTGACCAGATGGTAGCCGAAGGTGTCCAGGCCCCAGAGCCGCCGCTCCAGCCAGAAGGCCGTGAAAGTCGCCGGATAATACTGCTGGGTCTGGTTGACCATCCAGATCTTCAGCAGCCCGCCGGGCGCCGTCAGGACGGGGTTCTCGCTGATGTACTGGTAATCGTCCCAGATGAAGTCCCCCCGCAGCGCGGGGGCGTAAGCGGTGATGGTGAGCGCCGCCAGCAGGAGGGCGGGCAGCCACCAGGAGTCCTGTTTCACGGCGCCGTCGCAGGGTGGAGCCATCGTCGCGTCCCTACTTTAGCAGAAATCTCCCGCCCTCTTGCAAGAGGAGCGGAGACCTGGCCCTGAATCAGCTATAATCCCCGCATGCTGAAATGGGTGGAGATAGACCTAAGCGCGGTGCGCGCCAACGCACGCTGGGTGCTCTCGCGCCTCGACGGGAAGTCCCGCCTCATGGCCGTGGTCAAGGCCGACGCCTACGGGCACGGCGCCGTGCCCGTGGCCCGCGCCGCGGTCTCCGCCGGGGCCTCCTGCCTCGGCGTCCTCAACGTGGACGAGGCCCGCGGCCTGCGCCGGGGCGGGATCAAGGCCCCCATCCACCTGCTCTCCCCCATCCTGCCCGAGGCCGCCGGCGAGGCGCTTCGTCTCAAGGTGATCCCCACCGTGGACGACCTCAGACAGGCCGCAGCCCTTGGCTCGGCCGCCGGCTCGCGGGGTCTGGCCGTGCACGTGGACCTCGACTTCGGCCTGGGCCGCTGGGGCATCCTGCCCAAGGACCTCCCCGCCTTCCTCAAAGGCCTGCGCCGCCGGCGGTTGCGCCTGGCCGGCGTCTCCACCCACATCGACTACGTGCCGGGCAAGAACGCGGTGGAGGCCGAGGACAAGCTGCGCGCTTTCTGGCGCCTGGCCCAGCGCCTCAAGCGCGAGCATCCCGGCCTGGTCTGCCACGCCGCCAACAGCTCGGTCCTCGTGGACTTCCCGCACTGGAAGATGGACATGGCGCGCATCGGCAACCTGCTCTACGGCATCAACCCGTCGGCGGCCAAGCTCGCCCCGATCCAGAGCCCCTGGCGCTTCTGCGCCCGCATCATCGCCCTGCGCCGCGTGGTCAAGGGCCGCTCCATCGGCTACGCCAGCGAGTACGTGGCCGCGCGCACCATGCGCGTGGCGACCTTGCCCGCGGGCTATGCCGACGGCCTGACCATGGAGCCGGCCGAACGCCTCATCAGCTTCGGCTCCGGCTTCCAGTATTGGGGGATGGTCGGCAAGGCCAAGGCGCCTTTCATCGGCCGCTGCGGCATCTCCCATGTCCTGGTGGACGTGACGGCCGCTCCGCGCGCCGCGGTCGGCGACGTCGTGTCTTTGCCCGTGCGCCGCACAGCGGCCAGCCCGCATCTGCCGCGAATCTATCGGTAAAGTCGTAGAAATAACCCCTTTTCGGTCCACTCAGCCCGGCAGACATCATCTGACTTATCCTGACCCTAGGTTCATTGCTGCGGGACGGTCCATGCAGCACACTATAGCGAAGGATCTCTATTATGAAAAGGCAGGGCGCTTCAGGCTTCACGCTCGTCGAGCTCATGATCGTGGTCGCGATCATCGGCACCTTGTCGGCGGTCGCCGCGCCGAAGTTCGGCTCGCTGCTCAGCAAGGCCCATGAAGGCGCGTCCAAGGGCAGCCTGGGCATGATCCGCTCCGCGCTGCTCATCTACTACGCCGACATGGAGGGACAGTACCCGGGGCTGCTGGGCGCGCTGACGGTCAACGCCAAGTACCTGCCGGCACTGCCGGAGGTCGAGGTCCCGAAGTACCATGGGAACAGCACGGCGGTCCACTACGGGTTGGCTGCCAGCGATGCCGGGGGCTGGAGCTACAACAACACGGCCGGCGACCAGAACCAGGGGACGGTGCTGGTGAACTGCACGCACAAGGACTCCAAGGGCACCATCTGGGCGACGTACTGAGCCTCCGTCCGGGAACTGACCACGTCTGACGCCGCAGTCCTTGCCCCGGGCCTAGGCCGCTTTGAGGAAGGCCAGCGCGTTGCGCCGGGCCAGCGCCATCACCGTGCCCTGCGGGTTGACGCCCAGCGGCCCGCAGAACAGGCTCGCGTCCGCAAGGTAGAGGCCCGCGCAGCCGTGCGCCTTGCCGAAGGAATCCGCCACACACAGCCCGCGGTGCTCCCCCATGGGACAGGAGCCCATCAGATGCAAAGTCACCAGGCGCGCGTCGCTCTGCGTCACCGGAGCCGCGAAGACCCTCTCGGCGCCGGCGGCCATGAGCAATCCCCCAAGCTTCTGAAGCCCCTCATCCAGGTCGCGCAGATCCTCGGGTGAGACCTCGTAACGCACCAGAGGATCGGGGAAGCCCGGCAAGCCCCTGACCTCGCCGCGTCCCGAACCCGGCACCATGACATAGAAAGAAGCCATGCGCCGCCAGTCCTTGGCCAGGCGCGACAAAGGCTCCGGATAGTCCAGCAGGTTCAAGGCCAGGTTCGCCGGGGAGCCGATCGAGCAGCCGAAGGAGAACCTCCCGTGCGGAAGCTTGACCTGCTGTGCGGCCACGCCCAGGTCCGGGCCGTTGACCTCATCAGGGAACTGAGCGACCAGCTTGGCCATGGGATGCAGGGACAAAGACGCGCCGGCGCGCGGGGCCAGGCCGCTGCGGCGCAGCAGGGCCGGGGTCTGGATGGCGCCGCAGGCCAGGAACACCGTCTCCGCCTCGATCTCGAAGACGGGGCCCGAAGTCCGAGCCTTCAAGACCCAGCGCCCGCCTCGGCGCTCCAGGCGCTCGACCCGAGTCCCCTCATGGAGCCGGCAGCCGGCCTTCACCGCGCGCGGTATAAACGTTTCGGACATGGAGCGCCTGTGCAGGCAGCCGGGACCGGGGTAAGCCATGCGCAGAGCTTGGACGCACTCCAGCCCCAGGCTCTGGGCGCCCGCCGCGAGCTTGCGGCCTACAGGATGGCCGCTGGTGGAGTCCGCCAGCAGGCCCAATTCTGCTTCCAGGGCCTCGAAATGCGAGGCCAGATTCTTCTCCCCAATCCCCTCCACAGCCAAGCGGAGAGACCACTCCTCCAGCCGTTGGGCGGGCACCCTATGGTAAAGCGCGCTGTTGACCTCGCTGCCTCCCCCCACGGTCCGGCCTTCGACGTAGGCGACCGGGCAGGAGCCCAGCGCGGCCGAGACCCCCCCATGCCGGTACTTCTCCACCATCTCCTCAACGGAGAAAGGCCGGCAGGAAGCCTGCCCCAGGCCGGCCCCCTCCTCGACCAAAAGCACCTCTTTGCCCGACTCGGCAAGCACGCAGGCGGTCACGGCCCCGCCTGGGCCGGAGCCGACAACGGCTATTTGAGCCTTTTCGCTCATGGCTCCAGGTCCAAGCGCGAATAGAGCCGGAACACGACCAGGCTCTCGTGCAAGCGCACGAACATGCGGCAGAAGGACAACGGGCTGGCCCGCCAGGCCGCCAGCCGGGCCGAGCGGAGTTCCGGCCCCAAGCGGTGGAACAGCTCGCCGCAGGACGGGAAGGCGCTCAGATCGAATGCCTTGGCCAGCAGACGCACCCCGAGGCCTTGGGGCGAGGGCATGCGGCCGACCTGTTCGTCCACGAAGCGGGCCACGTCGTCGTAGGGCGCAGCCAGCACCGGCTCGCCGGGGGCCAGTCCCCGGCAGACCGAATCGACCACGGCCGAGACGATGCGGCCGGACCAGTTCATGGCATCTGGGCGCTCGCCGCCGCGAGGACCAGCGCCGTCAGGCCCGCGCAGAGCCAACTGACGCCGTCCTTGAGCACGAAGCGCACCGGGTCCTCGTCGAGCCTGCCCCGCCGCGCCAGATGCCACATGCGGCCCAAGGCAAAGAGGATGAGGAGACAGATGAGCCACAGGAGCACGGGCTTGGTGTAGAGCCTGGCCACCTGCTCGCTGTAGATATAGAAGGCAAAGATCAGAGCCGAGACGCAGCCGCTCGTCACCCCCAGATCGCGCAGCAGAGGGGCGTCCGAGGGCCCGTAGCCCCGTCCCGGCGACAGCGCAGCGCCCGAGAACTCCACATAGCGCTTCATCAAGGCCAGGCTCAGGAAGAGGAACATGGAGAAGCCGGAGAGCCAGGGCGAGAAGGGGATGCCCGTGGCCGCATGGCCGGCGAAGAGCCGGGCCGTATAGAGCAAGGCCAAACAGAAGACGTCGAGAACCACCACCGAGCGCAGCTTCCAGGAGTAGAGGAGCGTCAACGCGTAGTAGCTGGCGAGGACCAGCGCGAAGCCCTTGGGGAGGAAGGCCGCCACGCCGGCCGCGGCCGCGAGCAGGGGCAGAAGCAGGAGCGCCCAGGACAGAGGCAAGGTCCCGGCCGCGAAGGGGCGGTCCTTCTTGCCCGGCGTGGACCGGTCGACCTGGAGGTCCAGCAGGTCGTTGAGCAGATAGACGCTGGAGGCGCAGAGGCTGAAAGAGACGGCCGCCAGAAAGGCCTGCCCAAGGATCGCCAGGTCCGACCAGCGGTGAGAGGTGACGATGGGAATGAAGATGATGAGGTTCTTGCCCCACTGGTAGGGCCGCAGCGCGCGCCAGGCCTCGCGCAGGCGGCTGGAGCCGCCCGCGGAGATGCGCTCGGCCGGGACCAAGGCCGCGACCTCGGCGGCCAAGCTCTCCGGAACGTCGACGAGGATGGCCTTGCGCGCCGCGCGCCAGACCGGCAGGTCCTTGGCGTCGTCGCCCGCGTAGTCGAACCCGCCCTTCCCGAAGCGCTCCACCAAGGCCCGGGCTTTGGCTTCGCCTATGAGATTGATCCCGTCGTGGCTGGCCAGGACTTCATCGAAGAGTCCGGCGCGGTCCGCCACCTGCCTGGCGAGCCGGATATCCGAGGCCGTGGCCAGCACGAGCCTCCGGCCGGAAGCCTTTTGCGCGCGCAAACGCTCCAAGAGCGGGCCGTGGAAAGGCAGGGCGCTGACGTCCAAGGAAGCGGACTCGGCTATGCGGCGCTTGAGGAAGGCCAAGCCGCGCGCCAGCCAGAAAGGCAGGGCCAGCAGGAACCAAGGCCGGGCCTTGACCAAAGCTGCGGCCGATTCGAACAGGAGGTCGCTGCGGATGAGGGTCCCGTCGAGGTCCACGCAGAGCGGCAGGTCCGCAGGGCTCGGCTTAGTCACAGGTCCTCGTCGGAATCCGGCAAAATTGTATCATTTATCCGCCGGCCAACCAGTCATGAAAGCCTTGGTCACGGGAGGATGCGGATATTTCGGGGACCTGCTGACTGAGCACCTCCTCAAATCCGGGCACCAGGTCCGGATCTTCGACCTCGACGACGGCGAGCCTCACCGCGAAGGAGCGGAATACCGGCGCGCAGACATCCGGGATCGGGACGCTATAGCGGCCGCCTGCGTGGGCATGGACTGGGTCTTCCACAACGTGGCCCAGGTGCCTTTGGCCAAGGACCGGGCCCTCTTCTGGTCGGTCAACCGAGACGGCACCGAGAACCTCCTGCGCGCCGCAGCCGCGGCCAAAGTGCGCAAGGTGGTGCACACATCCTCCAGCGCGGTGTACGGCCGGCCGCTGAGCAATCCCGTCACCGAGGACACGGCGCCCGCGCCGCTGGAGGACTACGGCCGGGCCAAGCTGGCCGCGGAGCAGCTCTGTTTGGAGCACGCCGCCGAAGGCCTGGATGTCACCATCATCCGCCCCCGCACCATCCTGGGCCCCGGCCGCCTCGGCATCTTCCAGATCCTCTTCGAATGGGTGCGCCAGGGGGTGAACATCCCGGTCCTGGGCTCCGGGGACAACCGCTTCCAGTTCGTACATGCCGCGGACCTCGCCCAAGCCTGCCTGCTCGCCGCGGCGCGGCCCGGCGCGGAAGCCTACAACTGCGGCGCGGAACGCTTCGGCACCATGCGCGAGGCTCTTGAGGAGCTCTGCCGCCACGCCCGGACCGATTCCCAGGTCAGGAGCGTGCCCAAGGCTCCGGCCGTGGCCCTGATGCGCCTGTGCTCCGCGCTCGGGCTCTCGCCCTTGGGCCCCTACCATGTGATGTACGGCGAGGAGCTGTTCTTCGACATCAGCAAGGCCGTGCACGAGTTGGGCTGGAAGCCGCGCTACTCCAATTTTGAGATGCTCATGGAGAGCTACAACTGGTACGCGGCGAACCGCGAACGGGTCCTCTCGACCTCCGGCTCCAGCTTCCATCGCTCCGCCGTGTCCCCGGGCGCGCTGAGCCTGCTCAAGCATCTGCTCTGATGACCAGGTTCCGAAAGCTGGACGACTTCCGCTGGGAACTGCCGCGCACGGGGGCCATGCGCGTGCCCGGCCTGGTCTACGCCACGGAGAGGATGCTCCCCAAGTTCGAAGCGGAGAAGGTCGCGGAGCAGGTGGCCAACGTGGCGACCTTGCCGGGGATCGTGCGCTATTCCATGGCCATGCCCGACGCGCACTGGGGCTACGGCATGCCGGTCGGAGGCGTGGCCGCGACCTCGGCTGCCGATGGCGTCATCAGCCCCGGGGCCGTGGGCTACGACATCTCCTGCGGGGTGCGCCTGCTGCGCACGGACCTTAGGGCCGTGGAGGTCAAGGCGGTCATCCCCAAGCTCATGGACGCGCTGTTCCGGGCCGTGCCTTCCGGGGTGGGCTCTGAGGGTCCTCTGCGCCTGGGGAAAGAAGAGCTGCGCAAGGTCTTCGCCAAGGGCGCGCGCTGGGCGGTCGAGAAAGGGTACGGCGAGCGCTCGGACTTGGAGAACGTGGAGGACGGCGGGGCCTTGGCCGAGGCTGACCCGGAGCGGCCCAGCCCGCGCGCGGTCGAGCGCGGCCAGAACCAGCTGGGGACCTTGGGCAGCGGGAACCATTTCCTGGAGCTGCAGGAGGTCACGGATGTCTATGAGCCGGGCACGGCCGCGGTGTTCGGGCTGTTCCCGGGCCAACTGACGGTGCTCATCCACACGGGCTCGCGCGGCTGCGGCTACCAGATCTGCGACGACTCCTTGCGCTCCATGCAGTCCGCGGTGCGCAAGTACAACATATCCTTGCCCGACCGCCAGCTCTGCTGCGCGCCTTTCGCTTCGCCGGAGGGGCGGGCCTACTTCGGAGCCATGTGCGCGGGCGCGAACTTCGCGCGGGCCAACCGGCAGGCCATCACGCATCTGACGCGGCAGGCTCTGCTGCGGACTGTGGGCCGGGACCTGGGGCTGCGCGTGGTCTACGATGTGGCCCATAACCTCTGCAAGGTGGAGGAGCACGAGGTCGCAGGGAAGCTGACCCGGCTCTGCGTGCACCGCAAGGGCGCGACGCGGGCTTTCCCGGCGGGCCGGCCCGAGGTGCCGGAGGCTTACCGCGCCGTGGGCCAGCCGGTCCTGGTGCCGGGCTCCATGGGCACGGCCTCCTATGTCCTGGTGGGCACGGAGACGGCCATGAAGGAGACCTGGGGGACCACCGCGCACGGCGCGGGCCGGATGATGAGCCGGACCCAGGCCCTGAAGCAGATCCAGGGGCGGGAGCTGATGAGCCAGCTCAAGGGTCTGGGCATCGAGGTGCGCACGGATTCTCTGCGGGGCCTGGCCGAGGAGGCGCCTTTCGCCTATAAGGATGTCTCCGAGGTGGTGGAGGCCTGCCACGGGGCCGGGATCTCGCGCAAAGTGGCGCGGATGCGGCCTCTGGGAGTGGTGAAGGGTTGAGAGCGGGCTTCCGCATCCTGCCGCACACCTCCGAAATGGGGCTGGAGGTGACGGCTCCGGACTGGGCGTCTTTCTACCGCTGCGCGGCAGAGGGGCTCTTGGCGATCTACGGGCTGCGGCCGGGCAAGCACGGGACGGCGGAAGTCGATCGCTCCTTCGCGGCGGAGACTCCGGAAGACATTGTCGTCTCTTGGCTCACGGAGCTGATCTTCCTCATCGGGACCGAGAAGCTGGTCCCTGCCAAGATCGAGGTTCTCAAGGCCGGCCCGCAGGACCTGCGCGTGGTGATCAAAGGCAACCGGGGCAACGACATCTCACTGGCACGCGAGATCAAGGCTGTCACTTATCACGGTCTCGAGGTGGAGAGCGGCCGGTCCGGGATGAAGGCGCGCATCATCCTTGACTTATAATCGGGGACGTGGGTCTTGACGAAAAGGGTTCGCGGGGCTATAGTCATTACGTGGACGCCCTCCGGGGGTCCAAAAGAAGACAGCCGGCGGCGCCGCCGCCGAACAAGCCAAATCCCCGACAAGGGGATTTGGCTTTTCTAGGCGCCATCCTCAAGGCTTCGGATCGACTCGATGAGTGCGGCGAGCTTCACGAGATGCCGCTTCTCCTCCTCAATGATCCGGTCCACGATCGGGAGGTCCCCGGGCGGAAGGTGGTCCTTGAGGGTGATGTACGTGAAGATGGATTCTTTTTCGATGTAGACCCCGTAGGCCAGGGCGTCAAGGTCGGTGCTCACGTCTTCCAGCAGGACCTTGGCCAAGCGGCGCTCGGTAAACACGTAGGAGGAGGCCACGGCGCGCGCGAACCCCTCTGGAGCTCCGGAGGCGGTCTGCGCGGCGCTCGGCAGAGCCCGCAGCATGTCCTCGAAGCAGCGGGAGTGCGCCGACTCTTCGCCTTTGAGGAGGGCCCACAGGCTCCTGAGCTTCTCGTCGACAGCGCGGCTCTCGAAATACTCATAAGCCTGCCGGCCGCTCTCTTCGATATGGATCGCCAGCGCGATGAGCTCCCGGCTCTGCAGGAAGACTGCCATGTTCGTCATCGGACGACATGATAGTATAATGCAAGGCGCGGCGCTTTCATAACATCAACCTGATCAAGATCAAATCCTCCTTCGCCCGCTGGCTCGTGCCCGGTCTCGGGACGGCCGGTTTCGTCAGTATTTGCCTGCTCATGCACGCGTTCGAGCCGTGGGGGCGCGGCTTCGATACCGCCGGCGGGCCCCTCTTCACCTACCATCTGCTGCGAGCCGGCTTGGCCGGCTTCTTCGCGCTGCTGCTCTATGGGGCGGGGGATCTCGTCCTGGCCCATCAGCCGATCGCGCAGGCCCCCGTGCCAGGGAGAGAAAAGGGGGTAGAGGCCGAGTGGGGGACGCTCGATCGCATCCTCGACCGATCCTTCGCCGGTGCGGCCGTCCTCAGCCTCGGCTCCTTCGCCCTTGGCCTGGCGGGCGGCTACTATCGGCTGCCGGTGATCGCGGGGGCCGCGGCGCTGGTCTTTCTCACCCTGCGGCGGTCTCTTGAGCGGTTCGTGACCACGGATCCTCCGGCCGCCCCTGCCGGGCCCGGACCGGGCTCGGGCGCGGCGCCACCCCGCACCCGCTGGCCGGTGCGCGTGGTGGTCTGGCTCGTCATCGTCGAGGCGCTCTTCCTGCTGATCACGAAGGCGACCGACCTGCCGGTGCGACGGGACGGCGACTCGGTTGTCCACTACCTGCCGTACCTCGAGTCGGTGCTCGCGCAGCACTCGCTGGCGAAAAACCACTTCTTCATGCACTTCTTCTACTCGAAGGGCTACGGCCTGCTCTTCTTCCTCGCGCTGCTCGGGGGGCTGCGGGTGGCGGCGGTCGTCTCCTTCTGCTTCGCGGTCCTCGCGGCCCTGCTCGTCGCCACCACCGTCCGGCGGGTCGCCGATCCGCTCGGCATCGACGGGGCGCTCGCCGGTGCGGTCGCGGCGGCCCTTTACCTGGCGGCACCGCTCTACGTCGAGGCGTTCGACAAGCCCCACGTGACCAGCGGTGTGCTCATCTTCTACCTCGCCACCCGCATCGGCCGGCGGCTCGCCGGGTCGTCCGAACCGGGGGTCCAGCGCGGAGACCTGCTCTGCACGATCGCCACGCTGGTGATGAGTCCGCCGGCCTTCGCCTTCCTCCTGCCGCTGCTTCTCTTCGGCGCTGCGGCGGCCATCCTCTTGAGGCGACGGGCGGCCGCGACCCACCTCGGGCGGCTCTTGGTCGCCGCCAGCCTCTCCTTTGCGGCCGTCATCGGCTTCAACTACGCGACGACCGGCCTGCCGGAATTCACCCCGGCCGCCACGATGTTCCGCCTGCGCGACGAGACGCGGCTGCGGCGATGGATCGATCCGCTGGCGATCGAGTACCAGCTCACCCTCGACAACGACAACTACCTGGTCCCGAGCAACCTGACCGCGAAGACTATCCTGGACCCGGGACCGATGGAGGATCCTCAGATGGCCAGGCTCGGGGGATTGCGCCCAGTGCTCGTTGCTGTGGCCCTGTTCGGGCTCCTCTGCCTCGTCGCTCGTCGCCGCGAGGAGCTCCGCCTGTTGGTGCCGCTGGCGCCGATCGCTCTGCTCGCGCTGCTGGCGAACCTGGGTTTTCTCTTGGCCCCGCGTCTGCCGTCGGCGCACCGCTATGCCATGTTCCTGGTCCCGACTCGCTACATCCTCTATGTGGCAGGGGTGAGCTTCGTCCTCGGTGCGCTCCGCGGTCGTCTCGCGCGCGTCCGCGGAGTGGTCTCGCTGACCGTCCTCCTCGCCTTGGCGGCGGCCGCGGTCGACGCCTTCGCCGGCGTGGTCCGCGCTTGGCCGATCGACTTCTTCCTCGGCCGCCACTCCCATGCCGACGCGCTCGCCGACGGCTTTCCGGAGGCCGCCGCATGCCGCTGGATCCAGACGAAGTTGCCGCCGCACGGGCGCATCCTGACGTTGAACTACCTGTTCGGCTGCTACGCGCTGCCAGAAAGCCGCTTCGAGCCCTCGGTGATGAGCCACCTCATCCGCGACTTCGGTCCGATCCTCTACGGATCGCCGGAGGAGTCGCGGCGCCTGCTTGAGCAGCACGGCGTCGAGTACTTCCTCGTCGCGATCGACGGACGCCCGATCATCCACTTCGGCTTCATGTCCCTCTTCTCCCGCGGCAACATCGAGCGCCACCTGCGGGTGCAGGCGATCGGGCCGGAGGCATACCTCTTCTCGTGGCGTCATCCAGGAGAACCGATCGAACCGGAAGAGCGCGTGGCCTTCGACCGTTTCCTCAAGGTCCGTGATGCCCAGGCCGAGTTGCCCTGGCAGCCCGGGGGCTGGACGGGATTTCCCCACGGCTACTTCTTCAAGCGCATGCGGGCCTACTATGAGGGGCGGCCCTTCGAGTTCCAGCCGATGGACAATACGGCCGCTCGGACCGCCGGGCCTTGACAACTTCGGAGGCCCACCTTATACTCCTAATAGGTTGGAGGTCTCTACCCCCGTGACCCGAGAGAACTTCATCGTCGCCCTCCTATTGTTTGCCTGTGGAGTCCTCCCCTCCCTATCAGGCGCGGCGGAGCGCAAGCTCGTCTGGACCTTCCCCTGCACCTTCAAATACAACGACGTCGCCAAGTCCCTGTACGAGACCAAGATCAGCAGCCCGGAATGCGATTTCATCCACGCGACGTTCGGGAAGAATTCCACGCAGGATTTCAACAACTATGCCCTGACGGCTCAGCAAGCCTTCTTGATCGATGTGGGCAGCCACAGCGCCGCCGCTTATCACCTGCATAAGGCGGTGGTGGAGAAGCTCCTCAAGGAGACCGACCCCGCGAAGCTCTCCCCCAGCCTCTCCCCGAAGGCCCGTCTGGAGAAGCTGATGGGGTCCCGAAAGACTTTGATCGACGTGACCATCGCGTCTTTCAAGCCGTTCCAGTGGGAACAAATGGTGGGGGACTCCTATCTCGACAACCGGGGCGGAGGCCTGCCCAAGAGTTGGTCCCCCTATATCGACCCGATCCGCAAGCGTGCCGAACTTCTCAATCAGATGATTCAGCCGCTGCAGTCTCAGATGATCGGCGACGCCGCCGCCGGCCTGGCGACCAAGATCAAGGTCGTGGAGACCTTGAAAGCGGTGAGCTCCACCCCCCAAGAATGGCTGGCCAAGCTGTTCGACGGCGGGTCCAAGGGGCCGGGGGCTCCCGGCGCCGCTGGCCAGCCGGGCAAGTCGGATCCGAGCAAGGCCGTGGCGCCGTCGGCCAGGCTGGGCCCTTATTCTCCCAAGCTGGCGCCTCCGGCTCCGCTGCCCCAGACCGCTCAGGCGCAGGCCAAGTACGGCAACTTCAACCGCGGCTACAAGGAGGGCATGCAGCGCGTGGCCGACGAAGCGTCGCTCGCGTGGTGGCACTACACAGGCCAGACGCGCACCGTCGGCGACCCGGTGGGCAAGTCGAACCTGGTCTTCCACCAAGAGGGCGGAAGCTGCGCCCTGGGCGCCCAGTTCCAGGCCCTGCAGGTCCGCGGCAAGATCCCGCCCGCCAAGGACGATAAGGCCATCCGCGCCTTCGTCCAGCAGGCCCAGCAGGACGGGGCCTTCGTGGAGATCCGGGACAAGAGCGGCGGGCTCTACGGCGGCACTTCGTTCGCGAACCTGGACCGGATGCTGACGGCTTACAATGTCCCCCACGCCCTCAAGCTGAAAGCCACCCAGCAGGACCTCGACCGGGCCGTGCTCCAGAACGGCGACGCCATCGTCACCGTGAACGCCGCCCTGTTCTGGCAGGATCCCCAGCACGCAGTGGGCCACGCCGTCTACGTGACCGGCGCGGAAGTGGATAAGACCGGCAAGGTCGTGGGCTACTACTTCAACGACACGGGCACCGGAGAGGGCGCGCGCTTTGTCACCGCGGCGGATTTCAACAAGGCCTGGACGCACGGTCTCATCAGCTTCACCCCGGCCCATGGCAAGTAAACGCGCCGGGCTGTTGGCTCTGGCTGCCTGCCTGGCCGCCTGCAAGGGCAGCGACTACTGGGCGGGGCGGCTCGCCGCCAACCGCCTGCATCAGCGCGCCAAGGAAGTCCGCCAATGCGTCGACTGCTTGAAGTCGGTGCCCATCGAGTTCGGCGAGACCTACCCCGTCCCGATGCTCGACGGCAAGCAGGGGCATTTCCAGGTCCTGTATTTTCCGGTCAAGTTCTCCCCCTCCACGTGCACCATGGCGAGCCCGGTCTTCGCCGGGGAATTTGTCTTGGATGAGCCGGCCGCGGACCGCTGCGTCAGCCTGGACACGACCACGGTGGAGCCCCTCGGCCGCTGCATGCCGCCGGGGCTTTCCATGACCAAGCTCGCCCGGGCCGAGGCCCGTCTGTTCGAATCCCTGGACCCGGCGGCCGCCCTCTATTTCAAGGGCGCTCCGGTGGGCCCGCAGGAGCGCAAGCTCCTCTCCGGATATGTCGAGGCCATACAGACACTCGTGACGCCCGCCATGCTGCCGTACTATTACCGGCAGAACCCGGACTTCTGGGAATGGCTGCGCAAGGAGGGCGGCCGATCCATCCCGAAGCCTTAAGAGCTATCCAGGCCTCCTCAACGAGCAGCCGACAATCTCCATGAAGGTCCTCGCCCTCAATTCAAGCCCCAGGATGGAGAAAGGGAACACGGCCCTTCTGTTGGGCCCTTTCCTCGACGGCGTCCGCGGAGCGGGAGCCCAGGTCGACTTGGTCTATGTCCGCAAGCTGGGCATCAAGCCCTGCACGGGATGCTTCAGCTGCTGGAACAAGACCCCGGGCCGTTGCCCCCAGAAAGACGACATGGAGCAGCTCTATACGAAGCTGATGGGCGCCGACGTCTGGGTGCTCGCCACCCCGCTTTATGAATGCGGCATGACCGGCACCTTGAAAGTCCTGCTCGACCGGACCGTGGCCTGCCACGGTCCGGGCTGTGCGGACGAGAAGCCGGAGAAGCTCGTGCTGGTCTCTAGTTGCGGTGATTGGGCGCTCGAACGGTTTGATGCGCTCGTCTTCTACATGAGGGATCTGTGCAAGAACATCCGGAAAGAGAAAGGCTGCGAGTTTGCAGGAGCCTTGCTCAGACCCCATGCCGCGGCGATGAAGTTCATGATGGATGCAAAGATGCCTGTGGCAGACATCTTCACTTCCGCCCGTCAGGCTGGCCTCCAGCTGGTGAAGAACGGGCGGATGGAGCCGGAGACGCTTGCGAATGTCGCCCGCCCGTTATGCACCAAGCAGGAGTTCGCAGAAGCGAGCGGCGGGAAGTGAACGATCCCGGGGCACTGGAAGCATTCCCACCAAAGCGGTATTTGATATTCCTTTGATGTCTTCTGTATAGACTATGAGCAGAGTGGCAACGGGCCCTCGGGGGGTGCTTATGGTCGGAGTTCTGAACTTGTCGGAAGGCTCCACGATAGCGCTGCACGCGGCCCTGCATCTCGGGAAGGGGCAGGGCGCCCCAGTCACGACTCACAGCGCTGCCGAGGTGATGAAAGTCTCCGAGGCGCACCTGTCCAAAATACTGCAGAGACTGCACAAGGCGGGCATCGTGAAGGCCTTGCGTGGACCGAAGGGAGGCTACGTGCTGAACCGGCCGCTGACTCAGATCCGCCTGCTCGACATCTTCGAAGCCATCGACGGTCCCATGAAATTCAACTCCGGCTCGATCACCGCGCCGAACTGCGAAACGGACGGATGCATGCTGGGAAGCTTGCTCAACGAGGTCAACAAGCTCGTGGTTCAACGCTTCGAGCTGTGCCTCTCCGAGTTGTGAAGGCTGGGCAGGAGAAATAGCCCCGCTTCTGCCCCTCCGCCTAGCTTTTGTTTTCTTTTGACCACCCGACTTCGGACATCCCACGCTTGCTCAGGAATATTGGTTGACGCGGCTCCATAAAGCTTGATAGCATGGTTTTGCCTCTACAGTCCGCCAACGCGATACCCTGATGTACCTAAAAATCTGGACCGCATGGGCCCTCGTAGCCCTCCTGATCGCATGGGATTTACATGGCGCCTTTTGCCGGTACGAAAAGGATAAGCAGGCATGGAAATTGTGCCTGCACACCCTGTTGCTCGCCATTCTTGGATACCTGATGGTGTACTTGGGCCTATTCTGCCTGCGCATGCAATTCGATCTCGGCCCCTGGGCCAGGCCAAGCAAGATGTTCCGGTCCGTCCCACGGGCCACGCAGGCCATCGGCCCCGCTGGTCACGCGGTGACGCGCCCACACAAGAAGAAGTAATCCCGCCTCCCTGACGCGGCCTGACATCGCCAGACACGGCTGATATTGCATGTCAGGACCGCCGGCACTATCCTCCTAATGCCCCAGCCGTGAAGACGCGGCAGGAGCGCTCCTCATGAAAGAGTTCTGGACCCGGCGCATCACTTTGGTGGCGATCCCGACGGCCGCGGACCTCCCCTCCTGGCGCGCCTGCCTGAGCTTGCGTCTCATCGTCCTGGCCGCGGCCGGCTGGGCCGGCCTCACCTTGCTGGTTCTCATCCTGGGCGCGCAGCTGGCCGACTACGGGATGCTCAAGGCCGACAATACTTCGCTGCGCGCGCGGCTGGCGAGCCTGGCCGCGGAGATGGCGCGTTCTCGCGCCGAGCTCGACGCGGGCCGCGCCGCCGACCAGCAGGTGCGGGCCCTGCTGCGTCTGCCGCCGCACTCGGAAGCGGCGCGCCCGGCCGCGGCGACAGTCTCGTCCGGCTCAGGGGGCCCCGGCCCGGCCGACCGGGCCCTGCTGCAACAGCTCCTGAGGGAGCCTGCCCGCGTGACAGCGGACCCACTGCGCGGCGATCTCGCCGATCTGCGCCGGCTCAGCCGCGAGCGCGTGGCCAGCTACAAGGAGATCGCGGCCCATCTGGCGTGGCGGAGCAGGCTCCTGCAGGCTACGCCCCGCGGCTGGCCCATCCCCGGCCGCATCACCTCGAAGTTCGGCTACCGTTTCTCACCCATGAGCCCGGAGGACGAGGTCGAGAGCCGGGAATTCCACCCCGGTCTCGACATCGCCGATGCCCTGGGCACTCCCATCCGGGCGACCGCCGACGGGACGGTGGTGCGGGCACGCTGGAGCGGCGGCTATGGGCGGCTGGTCATGCTCCGGCACGACCTCGGCTACGCCACGCTCTACGGGCATGCATCGCGGTTCTTCGTGAGGGAAGGAGAGCGGGTCCAGCGGGGTCAGGTCATCGCGGCCACGGGCAGCACGGGCCGGTCCACAGGCAGCCACGTGCACTACGAGGTCTGGTGGAACGGCAAGGCCATCAACCCGGCCAAGTTCCTGAAGGATTGACCGTCAGGGCAGCAGGACCGAGGCCACGGCGTGGCAGGCGATGGCCTCGCCCCTGCCGATCTCGCCCAATCCCTCGTGGCTCTTCGCCTTGACGCTGACCCGCTCGACAGGAACGCCGAAGACCTCGGCCACGGAGGCGCGGAAGGCCTTGTAGTGCGGCTTCATCTTGGGCTCCTCGGCCACGATCGTCACATCGAGGTTGGAGATGCTGCCGCCGGCATCCTTGAGGCGCTTGATGACCTCGGCCACGATGTCCTTGCTGGCCATGTCCTTCCATTTGGGCTCATCAGGCGGGAACAGCGCGCCGATCTCACCCCCCGCGAAGCTGCCCAACACGGCGTCGGCGGCCGCGTGCAGGACCGCGTCCGCGTCCGAATGGCCCAAAAGCCCCTTCTTGCCCGCGAGCTTGACCCCGGCCAGCCACAGGTCCCGGCCCTCCACGAGCCGGTGGATGTCGAAGCCGAAGCCCACGGCGATGCGCCGCCGGCCGCCCTGCCTCTGCTCCAATAATGCTTCTGCCATGACCAGGTCCTCCGGCGTGGTGATCTTGAAATTCTCGTAGCTGGAGGGCACGACCCGCACCTTCTGGCCGCACTTCTCCACCAGCTGGCTCTCATCGGTGGCGGTCCGGGCGTCCGGAAAGCGGTTCAAGGCCTCTTCCAGCACCTCGCGACGGTAGCACTGCGGGGTCTGCGCGGCCCAGTAGGCGCTGCGCGCCGGGGTGTCCGAGATCCACATCTGCTTGTTGGTCACCTTCTTCAACGTGTCCTTGACCTGCACCGCGGGCACGGCCGCGCCCGAATCGGTCGCCTCCTCCACCACGGCTCGGATGATCTCCGGGGTCACCAGCGAACGGGCGCCGTCGTGCACGGCCACGACCTCCGCGTCCTCGGACACCGACTGGAAGCCGTTGCGCACCGAGTTCATGCGCGTCGGCCCGCTCTCCACGAGCTTGACGCGCGGGCCCGCCAGGCGAGGACCGTGCTCCCGGATGTTCTCCGCGGCCGTCACCAGGATGACCCGCTCGACCTCCGGCAGGGAAAGGAAAGCCTGCAGAGACCACTCCACCACGGTCCTCCCGGCCAGAGGCAGGAACTGCTTGGGCTTGCCCATGCGGGAGCCCGAGCCGCCCGCGACGATGATCGCCTCGACTTTCACGGCCAGGCCTTTACTTCTCGCCCTTGGCCTTGCCGAAGACCATGCGGCCCGCGGGGTTCTGCAGGATCGAGGACACCGCGACGTCGACGCGCTTGCCGATGAAGCGGCGGCCGTCCTCCACCACCACCATGGTCCCGTCGTCGAGATAGCCGATGCCCTGGTCGCGTTCCTTGCCTTCCTTCATGACGAAAAGGGGCATGGACTCTCCCGGCAGCACCACGGGCTTGAGGGCCGTGCCCAAGTCGTTGACGTTGAGGCAGACCACCCCTTCCAGCGTGGCGATCTTGTTGAGGTTGAAGTCCGTGGTCACGACCTTGGCGCCCATGTCCTTGGCCAGGCGCACGACCTTGCCGTCCACGTCCGCGATCTCCGGGACGTCCTTGTCGAGTATGCGCACCGGGACCTCGGGGTTCTCCTGCAGACGGGCCAGGATGTCGAGGCCGCGGCGGCCGCGGGCGCGCTTCAAGGCGTCTGGCGAGTCGGCCAGGTGGTGCATCTCGGCCAGGACGAAGCGGGGCACGATCAGGGAGCCCGACAGGAAGCGCGTCTCGCAGACATCCACCACGCGGCCGTCGATGATGGCGCTGGTGTCGAGCACCTTCATGTCCGCGCCCCGGCGTTTGCCGAGCTTGCGCAGGTCCTTATCCAGGTCGTCGAGCTCGGGCATCTTGCGGATGGCGATGATCATGCCCAAAGCCCCCAGGGCGAAGTAGCGCAAGGCCGAATAGTTGCCCCAGATGTGGTAGAGGTTCTCGTTGCCCATCTGGAACACCGTGTAGTCCACGATCTTGGCCACGATGATGCCGCAGGCAGCGCCCAGGATGCCGGAAATGACGGTCACCAGGCTGATCTCCGCGATGAGGAACTCCGAGATCACAATGGCCAGCCCTACCACCGTCCCGACGGTGAGGCCCTTGGGGGTAGGAGAGATCTGAAAGTACACCAGGGCCGGACAGCTGAGGATCACGAGGATGCGGAATATCCAGATGCCCATGAGGACTCCTTCTTTGCCACCGCGGCTTCGCCGTGCCCCTGCCGGGCATTAAGGTTATTAAGATGAGTCCCGGCAGGTCCAGAACGGCTCGGCTGCGGCTAGGATTTAGACGGCTTATGACTGCCCGACAGCACTTCGGCGGCCGCTTGCAGGTCCGCCACGCCCACGAGTTCGATACCCGGCTTGCGGCAGAGTTCCTGGAGGCCGCGCGCCGGGACCAAAGCCCGCTTGAAGCCGGCCTTGGCCGCCTCCTTCAGGCGCGCCTCCAGGTACGGCACGCGCCCCACGTCTCCCAAGAGCCCGACCTCGCCCAGCATCACCCAATCCGTCGGGATAGGGACCTCGCGGGAGGAGCTGACCACGGCCAGGCACGCGGCCAGGTCCACGGCCGGGTCCTTGATGCGCAGCCCGCCGGCCAGGCTCACGAACACGTCGCGGTCCTCGAGCCGCAGGCGCAGATGCTTCTCCATGGCCGCCAGCAGCACCAGGACTCGGTTCAAGTCCAGGCCCGTGGCCATGCGGCGGGGCAAAGGGTATTTCGTATGCACGACCAAGGCCTGCACCTCCACGAGCATGGGCCGCGAGCCCTCCAGGGTGACGGAGGCGACGCGTCCCGGCAAAGGCCGGCCGTCGCGGTCCGCCAGGAAGAAGCGGGAGGCGTCTCCCACCTCGGAGAGGCCCTTCTCTCCCATCTCGAAGAGCCCGAGCTCGTCGGTGGGGCCGAAGCGGTTCTTCTGGGCCCGCAGCACGCGCAAGAGGTCGTGGCGCTCGGTGTCGAAATAGAGGACGGTGTCCACGATGTGCTCCAGGACCTTGGGGCCGGCCAGCGAACCCTCCTTGGTGACGTGCCCGAGGAGGAAGACCACCGCATCCGTGGACTTGGCCGCGCGCAGCAGTTCGGCCGCGCATTCGCGCACCTGGGCCACGGTGCCCGGGCTGGAGGTGAGCTCCGGGTGGAAGACGGTCTGCACGGAGTCGAGCACGATGAGCCAGGGCTTGACCTTGGCCACCACAGCGAGGATCTTGCCCAGGTCGGTCTCGGCCAGCAGGTGGATGGAGTCGCTCCGCACGGCCAGGCGCTTGGCCCGGGCCGAGACCTGGCGCAGGGATTCCTCGCCGGAGACGTAGAGGATGGGCTCTTGGGGCCGGGCCGCGGCGAAACGGCCCGCGGCCTGCAGCATCAAAGTGGACTTGCCGATCCCGGGAGGACCCGCCAACAGCGTAACCTGCCCAGGGACCACGCCGCCGCCCAGGAGCCGGTCGAACTCCCCGATGCCGGTCCCGGTGCGCGCCTCCAGGTCGGAGGGGGCGTCTTTGAGAGCCACGACCTCCGATGAGAACTCGGTCAGGCGCCGCTGCGCGGCACCCGCGAGAGCGGTCGGCCGGGCCTCCACGACCTCCTCGATCATGGTGTTCCAGGCCGCGCAGTCAGGGCACTGGCCCATGGGCTTGGGCGCGGAGTAGCCGCACTCTTGGCAGCGATAGAGGGTCTTGAGGCGGGCCATCACTTGCTCTTGGACCGGCCCTTCGTGGTCGCGGCGCCGAAGGTGGCCAAGCCGAAGAGGTAGGCGACGTCCTGGTCCTCCCACATGACGTTGGCCCAGGTGTGGAAGCGCGGGACCTCCTGCACGTCCTCCACCCGGGCGCCGATGCCCAGCCACTTGGTCAGGCGGGCGAGCAGGCCGAAATCGAACTCCGGGTGCGAGAACTGGTGTCCTTTGTATTGGCGGTTGCGGCCGAATTCATAGCCCTGAGCCATGACGCTGAACCGGTTGCCGAAGGGATCCTCATTGCCGACGGGCTTCCTGTAGAAGGGCGTGACGGTCAGGCGCGCGCCGCCGGAGGAGCGGATGGCGCCCACCGCGACGTCCACGTAGGGCCCCTTCCCGAGGACCTGGCCCTCGAAGCCCAGCAGCCCGTCGACGCGGTTGGGCGGCGCGTAGTCGATGCCGCGCCGGGTCGAGTCGTTGACGTTGGCGAGGTTCGCGCCGCCGATGTAGTAGTAGCGGCCCGGGCGCGGGGAGATCTTGAGTCCCACGTCCGCATGCGAGGTCCGGATCAAGGCGTCGTAGCGCCAGTCCAGGTTCCACCAGGTGTGGAACTGGGTGATGCGGCCGAACACATCCTTGGCCGTGGAGGCGGCGTCCTTGACCGAGGTAATGGTGATCTTGACGTCTTCCTTGACTTGGGGGTCGTGCAGGAGCGCGCCGATGGCGCCCTTGTCGGTGGAGAGGCTGGCCATCATCGTGTTGCTCTTGGCCAGGAGGTCGTCGAGCTTGGCGGTGATGGCGTCGGTGCGGTCGATGGCCTTTTCCAGGCCGGGCTTGGTGGTCTCGATGAGGTCGTTAAGGTTCGCGGTCAGCTCCCGCACGTTGGCCACCGTCTCGCGCAGGTTCTCGGTGAGCGAGCCGCGCGGGCCCTTGGCGGTGAGCTCTCCCAGCATGGTCTCCAGGCTGCCCAGGGCCTTGGTCATGGCTTTCTCCAGCATGACCGGGTCATCGCCCTGCAAAGTGGCGCCCGCCTCGATGAGCCCTTGGGAGAGGTTCCCCTGCTCGACGGCCAGGTACTTGGAGCCGATGATGCCGGTGGAGGCGACCGTGAAATGCGCGCCCTTGTAGATGTCCACGCCCTTGCGGATCTGGCAGACGGCCTTGGCCAGGCCGTGCTCCAGGACCAGGCCCTTGACCTTGCCCACCTCCACGCCGGAGAGTTTGACCGGGGCGTCCTTGCTCAGGTTGCCCACGTCGTGGAAGGTGACGCTGATACTGTAGCGCGGCTCCATGCTGAAGTCGCCCAGCAGGAAGATGGCCGTACCCAGTAGGATGAGCCCGCCCAGGACGAAGGCGCCGACCTTGGCTTCCAGGCTCATCGCGCGCCAACCTTGCCGGCCTCGGCCGTCTCCGGCTCGAAGTCCTTGAGCTTCATCTTGATGGGGCCCTGGCTGAGCCCGTCTACGAACTGCCGGACATAGGGGTCGTCGGTGGTCTTGATGACCTCAGGACGGTCCGAGGCCATGACGCGGCCTTCGTGGATCATGGCGATGCGGCTGGCGACCTTATAGGCCGACTTCATGTCGTGAGTGACGACGATGGCCGTAGTCTTGAGCGCCTTCTGAAGGTCCAGGATCAAGTCATTGATCACGTCCGACATGATCGGGTCCAGGCCCGTCGTGGGCTCATCATACAAAATATAGGTAGGCTCCGCCGCGATGGCCCGGGCCAGCGCCACCCGCTTTTTCATGCCGCCGGAAAGCTCCGAGGGCCTCATGTCCTCCACGTCCTGCAATCCCACCAAAGCCAGCTTGTCCTTGGCGATTTCCCGGTAGCGGGAGGCCGGGATCTTGGTGAGGTAGCGCAGGCCGAAGGTCACGTTCTCCCATACCGATAGGGAGTCGAAGAGCGCCGCCTCCTGAAAGAGGTAGCCGAAGCGGCGCCGGTACGTGGCCACTTCGGACTCACGAGTCAGCTTCGTGATGTCCGTGCCGTCGACCTTGATGGAGCCGGCGTCCGGCCGCACCAGCCCGATGACGCACTTGAGGAAGGTGCTTTTGCCGCAGCCGGACCCGCCGATGATGGCCAGCGTCTCGCCGTCCTGGACCGTCAGGTCCACGCCGCGCAGGACCGGCCGGCCCGGATAGCTCTTGTGGACCCCCCGGGCGTCGATCATGTGATGCCCACGGCCGACAGGATGGCGGTGACGAAATAGTCGATGATCAGGACCGAGGCCATGCTCAGCACCACGGCCGCGGTGGTGGACTTGCCCACCCCTTCGGCGCCCCCGGTGGTGGTGATGCCCTTGAAGCAGGAGATGAAGGAGATGATGCCCGCGAAGACGAAAGTCTTCAGGAAGCCGTGCATGAAGTGACGGATCTCCATGTTGTCGAAGATGTCCGAGGTGTAGACGCTGGTGGGTATGCCGAGCTTGACGTAGGCGACCACCCAGCCGCCGAAGCACCCGCTGAAATCCGCGACGACCGTCAGGATAGGCAGGACCATGAGGAAGGCCATGACCCGAGGGATGACCAGGTAGCGGACCGGGTCCGTGCCCAAGGTGTAGAGGGCGTCGATCTGCTCGGTCACCTTCATGGTCCCCAACTCGGCGGCGATGGCGGCGCCCGCGCGGCCGGACACCACCAGGGCCGTCATGACCGGGGCCAGCTCCATGACCATGGCGAACGAGACCACCGTGCCCACGAAGAGGGGCTCATTGAAGAAATGCTTGGAGGAGGCTCCGGTCTGCAGGGCCAGCACCATGCCCGTGAAGAAGGTGGTCATGGTCGTCACCGGCAGGGACTCCACCCCGATGCGCAGCATCTGGTTGAGGACTTGCCGCCACTCGATGGGGGCGCGCAGCATCCAGGCCGCCGTGGAGCGCACCAGGAAGGTGAAGCGCCCCATCGACTCGGAGACGGCCATGGCCTCGCGGCCGAAATCCTCGACGAACGCCGCCTTCATCAAGACATCCCTCATGACGGCAGGTAGGCCCTCGGCACCCGGCCGGTGAGCGCGGTCGTCGTCTCGTAGGGGATGGTGCCCGCGGTCGTCGCGGTCTCGGCGGCCGAGATCACCTCTGCGCCCTGGCGGCCGATCAGGACCACGTCGTCGCCTACCCGGGCCCCCGGCACAGCGGTCGCGTCGAGCATGAGCATGTCCATAGAGATGTTGCCGATGATGGGACAGCGCCGGCCGCCCAGCAAGGCGCCGCCCCGGTTGGAAAGTCGCCGGGAGTAGCCGTCCGCGTAGCCGATGGGCACCGTGGCGACCCGGGTCGGCCGCCGGGCACGGAAGGTCGCTCCGTAGCCCACGGCCGCCCCGCGGGGCACGGTCTTCAGGAATACCACCTTGCTCTTGAGGCTCAGGACCGGCTGGAATCCCGGATAGAGCCCGTAGATCGCCAGCCCGGGGCGCACCAGGTCCAGCCGGGTGGAGGGGTAGCGCAGGGCCGCGGCCGAATTGGCGGCGTGGCGCAGGCGCGGCGAGACCCCGGAGCGGGACAAGTCGCGCAGCGCCCGGCGGAAGCGCCGCAATTGCTCCCCGGTGAATGCCCGGTCCGTCTCCGCGCAGGAAAAATGCGTGTAGGCTCCGGCGACGTCTACGAGCCGGTGCTCGGCCAGATAACCGGCGGTGGCGACCGCGGCGGCCGGGCTCATGCCGATGCGTCCCATGCCGGTCTCGATCTTGAGGTGGCAGGAGACCTTGCGGCCCAGCCGCCGGGCCACCTCCGCCAGCCTGCGGGCGGAGTCGAGGCTCGCCACGGTGGGGGTCAGCCCGAATTCGGCCGCGGCGAGGAAGCTCTCGAAGGGGTAGAGGCTGCCCAGTACCAGGACGGGCAGGCGGATGCCGGCCTCGCGGAGGGCCACCCCCTCCTCGACCGAGGAGACGCCCAGCCAGTCGGCGGCCCTGGCTTTCTGCGCGGCTTGGGCGCACGCCGCGGCGCCGTGGCCGTAGGCGTCGCCCTTGACCACGAACAGGATCTTGGTGGAGCGCGGCATGCGGCGGCGGAAGCGCCGGAGGTTCTCCCGGAGGGCGCCGAGGTGGACTTCCGCCCAGGTGGGCCGGAAGAACCGCCTCGTGTTGGTCATCTCAATCGGAGAATGTGGTCTGCGTGTCTTCGACCTCGGAGGCCGAGGGGCCGGCCGGCGCATCGTCGAGCGCGGCGTTGTCGAAACGGGTGATGTTCATGTTGAAGGCGACATCGACGTCCCCGACCGGGCCCTGCCGCTGCTTGGCGATGATGATCAGGGCCTTGCCTTCCAAGGTCGGGTCGTTGCGCTTGTAATAGGATTCGCGGTGGATGAAGGCGACCAGGTCCGCGTCCTGCTCCAGGGCGCCGCTCTCGCGCAGGTCCGAGAGCACCGGCTTGTTGTCGGTTCGCCCTTTGTCCTCGGAGCGCCGCGAGAGCTGGGAGAGGGCGATGACCGGCACGTTGAGGTCCCGGGCCAGGAACTTCAGGCCCCGGGAGATCTCCGAGACCTCCTGCTGGCGGCTCTCCGAGCGCGCCCCCCCGCGCATGAGCTGCAGGTAGTCGATGATGATCAGCGCGAGCTCCCGGCCTTCGCGCCTGAGCCTGGCAGCGAGCTGCCGCGAGATGGACCGGGCCCCCAGGACCGAGAGGTTGGGCATGTCGACCACGTGCAGGGGCGACTCGGAGAGGCGCGCGGTCGCGTTGGTGAGCTGGGTCCAATGCTTGTGCTGGAAGAAGCCGGTGCGGATGTCCATGAGGTTGACCCGGGCCTCGGAGGCGATGAGCCTCTGCATGATGGCGTGCCGGGACATCTCCAGCGAGAACAGCAGGACCGGCTTCTTGACCTCCATGACCACGTGCGCGGCGATGTTGAGGGCCAGGGCGGTCTTGCCCTGGCTGGGCCGCGCCGCGATGAGGATGAGGTCGGACTTCTGGAAGCCCGCGGTCTTCTTGTCCAGCAGCCGCAGCCCCGAAGGCACGCCCGTGACCGCGTTCTTGGCCTTGTGGGCGGCCTCGATCTGGTCGAGCACCTCGTGGGCCAAGTCCTTGGCCTCGACGATGTCGCGCTGGGACTGGCTCTGGGCCACGCGCAGGACGCTGGTCTCGGCGTCGTCGAGGAGCTCCGCCGCCGGCTTATCTTCCTTATAACAGGCGGCCACGATGTTCGTAGACGCCTTGATGAGCTCGCGCAGGATGGCCTTCTCCTTGACCATGCGGGCGTAGTGCTCGACGTGGGCGGCGGTGGCGACCCGGTGCTGGAGCTCGGCGAGGAAAGCCATTCCGCCGAGCTCGTCGAGCCTCTTGAGCTTGCGCAGCTCTTCGCTGACCGTGACCACGTCGACCGCGGCCGAGCGGCTGGCGAGCTCCGCCATGACCCGGAACACGGTCCGGTGCGACTCCTGGTAAAAATCCATCTCGCCCAGGATGTCCATGGCCCGCTCCACGGCATCCGGCTCGATGAGCATCGCCCCAAGGACGGCGCTCTCGGCCTCCAGGGCCTGGGGCGGGAGCTGCGGGGAGTCTTTGGCCATGGGAGGGGCGCTGCGAGCCCGGGCCGCCGGCTACTCCCGCGCGACGACGGCGACCGTGACCTTGGCGGAGACCTCGGGCTGCAGGCGCAGCTCGACCTCGTGCTCGCCGACCGTCTTGATCGGCGAGTCGAGCCGGACCGCGGTCTTGGGGACCACGAAGCCGCTGGCCTTGAGGCTCTTGAGGATGTCGGATTTGCCCACGGACCCGAAGAGCTTGCCTTCGGGGCTGGCGGGCACGGTGAAGGAGAGCTTGACGCCGGTCAGCTTGCCGGCCAAGCCCTTGGCGATCTCGACGTCGGCGGCGACGAGCTTGGCGCGCTTATCCTTGCACTTCTCCCATTCCTTGAGCACGGCCGTGGTCGCGGCCACGGCCAGGCGCTTGGGCAGCAGATAGTTGCGGCCGTAGCCGTCGGCGACGTCCTTGATGTCCCCGGCGCGGCCGAGGTTCTCTACGGTGGAACGCAGGATGACCTTCATGAGATGACCTCTCTTAAAAACACTCCCGGCTCAATAAGTGACGTAAGGCAGCAGAGCCAGGTTGCGCGCCCGCTTGATGGCGCGGCTGAGGCTGCGTTGATGCCCGGCGCAGTTGCCGGTGATGCGGCTGGAAAGGATCTTGCCGGTGTCGGTCAAGAAGGCCCGCAGGACCTGGATCTGCTTATAGTCGATGTCGCGCACCTTCTCGGCGCAGAATCGGCAGACCTTCCGGCGGACCGGGAACGGGGGACGCCGCCGGCCCGTGTCGGGCCTGCGGGAGGGCGCGCTGGGACGGGGCGCCTCGGATTGCTGGACTGCGGAGGCCGCGGGAGCCGCGGCCGGGGTCTTCTCGGGTTCAGGCTGGAACATTTAGAACGGAGCCTCCTCGATTTCTGCATCTGCGGCGGGTGTCCCGCCGGCGGCTTGGGACTTCTCGGGCGCTCCAGCCGCGGCGCCTTCGCCGGGCTGGCTCAGGAATTGGACGCGGTTGGCGACCACCTCGAAGACGGTGCGCTTCTGTCCGCCGTTGTCCTCGTAGTCCCGGGAAGAGAGCCGTCCCTCGACGGTCAGGGCCACGCCCTTCTTGGCGCGATCCTTGGCGCGCTCGGCCGCCTGCCCCCAGACCACCACGTCGATGAAAAAAGCCTGGTCCTTCCATTCCCCGGACTTGGTGTCCTTGTAGCGGCGGCTCACGGCCATGCGGATCGTCGTCTTCGGGGTCCCCGCCGACGTGACGAAATGCTCGCCGTCCCGCGTGGCGCGCCCAGCCAGGACGATGAAATTGATCTCTGGGAGCCGGACCCCGGTGGACATCGGTCTAGGAGGCTTGGGCCGGAGCCTTGGCCTTCTTCTCCTTGACCTTGTACTTGCGGTCCTGCGCGACCACGGTCATGTTGCGCAGGACATCGCCGGCCACGCTGAAATTGTGGCTGAGCTTCCTGAGCAGCGCGGGGTTGGCCCGATACTTGAGATAGGCGTAAACGCCTTCGCGCGCCTTGCCGATGAGATGGGTCAGCTTGCGGCGGCCCCAAATCTCATGGTTGACGACCTCGCCGCCTTCCCCGGCGATGACCTGTTTGGTCTTCTCGACCCACTCGGCGACCTCCGGGTCGGACAGGGCCGGTTTCATGATGAGAACGGTTTCGTATATGCGCATATCCGAAATACGATAACAAATCTATGAAGACCTTACAAGAATAATCTCTAGCTTGACGACCAGCCCCCGGGCCTGTTATGCTGAAGATGATGCCGCTTCCCTGCCGCGCCCGGTTCCTGCCGCTGGCCGTGCTGTGCTGGCTCCTGGCCGGCCCCGCGCAAGCCGACTCCTTCCCCTCCTGGTATGCCAAGGCGCAGAAGGCGGAGGCCCGCCACGACGACGACGCGGCCCTGCAGGCCTGGTCCAACGCTCTGCACCTCTGGAAGTCCACGGACAGCAAGCCCAAGAAAGCCCAGGCCCTGGCCGCGCGCGCCGCCCTCTACCATAAGAAGGGCGAGTGGGAGGCCGCGCTGAAAGACCTCTCCGGCGCCCTGAAGCTCAAGGCCAAGGACGCCGTCCTCTGGCACCAACGCGGGGTCCTCTACCTCGAACACGACCAGGCTTCCGAAGCCATCAGCGACTTCTACAAGGCCACGGCCCTCAACCCCGGCTTCTCCGAAGCCTTCTTCGACCGCGGCCGCGCCTATGCGTTGCAAGGCGATGCGGAATTCTCGAAAGAGGATTTCCTCACCGCCTGCCACCTCGGGCTCCAGAAGGCTTGCGAGAAGGCCGGCCGGACCAAAGGCTCAGCGAAGTCCAAGGGCAAGGTCAAGCCCTCGGCGCAGGCCGCGACCCCGCCGTCTGCCCTGCCGGCCGTCGAGGCTTCCACCCCGACAGCCCCGACGACGGTCGCGGCTTCCTCCCCGACGGCCCCGACGACGGTCGCGGCTTCCTCCCCGACGGCTCCGACGGCGGTCGAGGCTCCCCCCCCGAAGGCCGCGCCGCCGTCCGCGCCCAAGCGGAGACGGACCCCGAAGGCTTCCGCACCCCGGACCGCGCCGAAGGCCGCCGCCAGCACCGCTACCGCCATGGTCGAGATCCCGGTGGGCTCGGCCCTGGAGGAACTCCCCACCGGCGAGACGACCATCACCGAGGAGTCTTCCCAGCGCGCGGCGCAGCCGGATTTCCGCTCCTGCATCAACCGCATCCGGGCCTGTTCGGAGAACGGCGAGAACGGGGACAGCTACAGCGCCTGCGTGGCCCGCGCCCGGCTCTGCGAACAATACCCCAAGCAGGGCTGCTGCCCCCGCGACTGCGTGGTCCTTTTCCAGAAACTGCTCAACTCCATGAGCGAAGCCGAGGCTTTCCGCGAAGTCTTCAAGCCCAACAGCGCCTGCTTCTCCATCGAGAGGCCCCAATCCGACGAGATACAGGAAGAGGCCTCGCCCTGACGGCGAGCCGGCGCCGAGGCGACGCGGTCTTCTTGACAAAAGATGACAGATTCCGTACATTAAATACGAAACAACCTCATCGCCCATGAAACAGAAGCGCAAGGCCGCCCGGAAGCCCTTCCTCGGAGAAGTCCCGGAGGTCATGGACATCAAGACCTTGGCCCAGTACCTGGGCCTGGGCCGCTCCAAGATCTACGGACTCATCCGCCAGAAGAGGATCCCCGCCTCGCGCATCGGGCGACAGTACCGATTCTCCAAGCCGCTGGTCGACGCCTGGCTGCGGGAGCGCCTGATCACCCCGCAGCCGGAACAGCAGATCCCGCTGTTCAAGCCCAACAAGTAAAGACTCCCGTAACAGACCGGCTCCTCCGTCGGAAATCCCTTGCATCCCCGTCGAAGATGTGGTATATTTCTTCCACAAAGGGATGCGGAATCGTCATCCCGCCGAGTGAAAACGGAGGAAAGCAGAATGGCAGAGAAAGTGACCAAGGTCGGCGTGAGCCGGGCGCAGGGCTTCCTTTACTACATTGACAAGCAGGGCGATGTCTCCCGCGCCAAGATGGCCCGCGGCGGCAAGAAGGGCGGAAAGTGCGAGAAGGTGCAGAAGGTCGGCCTGAAGAAGGAAAAGGGCTACCTCTACTACCTGGACAAGAAGGGCGATATCTCCCGCGCCAAGATGGTCAACGCCTAGAGCGCCGACCCTCGAACGACCCCCGTCGCCTCTGGCGGCGGGGGTCTTGTTTTTGTAGAGTCTGGGCCATGAGCCGCGTCGGGACTTCCTCTAATAGCGAAGACTGGGCCGACCGCTGCGCCGAGGCCGCGCTGGGCGGCCTGGGCGCCTTGGCCGTAGTGCCCGACGGAAGACTGGTCCGCGACCCGGCTCTGCGGCGGTTGCTGCGCGCCGTCGCGGACGAAGCCGCGGCCGCGGCCGCAGGCTCCGGGCTGCGGGTGACCGCAGCCCCCGCGCGCATCGCGTCCGCTCGGTGCCGCCGGCACCCGAATCGTCGCCATCCTTGGCAGCGCGCTCTGCGCCAAGGCCGCAAGACCGGAGCCAAAAGCGTCTTCGGGCCTCTGCTCAAAGCCGCCCGGCGCGCGGGCACGCCGGTCCCGAAGCTGGCCATCATGTCCGAGGTCCTGCGGCGCCTGGACGCAAGGAAGGGGTCCAGCAAGAGATGAGCGCCAAAATACTAGATGGGAAAGCCGTGGCGGCGGCCCTCCGTGCCGGTCTGCAGTCGGACATCGCGGCCGTGCGCGAGGCCCGGGGCACTCCCCCGAAGCTCGCCATCGTCACCCACACTTCCGAGGAGTCGGCGGGCGCCTATCTGCGCGCCAAGCTCAAGGCCGCGGCCGAGGCCGGACTCCTGGCCCAAGCCTATCCCTGCCCGGACGGCGCGGGGCCGGGAGAGCTCGGCGGAATACTGGCCCGGCTCGGGGCGGATGACGCGGTGGACGGCATCATCGTGGAACAGCCTCTGCCCAAAGGCTTCGACCCGGCGTTGGTCTTCTCCGCCATCCCGCAGGGCAAGGATGTGGAGGGGGTCAACCCCGTCAACTACGGCCGCTTCTTCCTGGCCAAGACCGCAGCCGAGATCGCGGGCTGCGGAGCCTTCCCCCCCTGCACGGTGGCGGCCGTCATCGCCCTGCTCGGAGAGACCGGCAGCTCTGCGGCGGGCCGGGAGGCCGTGGTGGTGGGCCGCTCCGAGATCCTGGGCCGGCCCGCGGCGCACTACCTCAGCGCTCTCGACGCCACCGTGACCTTGTGCCACTCCAAGACCGCGGACCTGGCCGGGCACGTGCGGCGGGCCGACATCGTGGTGGCCGCCCTGGGCCGGGCGAACTTCATCAAGGGCGGCTGGATAAAGCCCGGCGCTGTGGTCCTGGACGCGGGCATGAACCGCCACGGCGGGGCCTGGGTGGGAGACGTGGAGTTCGCGGCCGCGGCGCAGCGCGCCTCCTTCATCACGCCGGTGCCGGGCGGAGTGGGGCCGGTGACCACGGCCGTGGTGCTGGCCAACACCGTGGAAGCGGCTCGCCGCCGTCTGGAGGTCCGGTCCGCGTAGCGGACCGGACCCCGAACTCACAAGGACCGGAAGAGCTCGTCGAACCGCGCTTGGTCCTGGCCGAGCAGGCCGCGCGCCCAGCCCCCGTAGGCCTCCCAGAACATGTACTTGACGTTGCGCAGGCCGGCATCGGGCACGCCCGAGCCGCCGCGGCTCATGGCCTTGAGCCGGGCCGACTCCTCCAGGAACACGTCGGTCAGGTGCCTCAGGTGCGACTGCGTGTTGGGCCCGAATGAGGCTCCGGCCGCGAAAGGCAGGAGCAAGGACGGGTGGACCATGCCGGCGCGATCCGCCGCCGCCTGGGGCTGGTTGACGGAATTCGCGAACATGAGCCGCGAGAAGGCCGCCAGGTCCAGGTAGTCGCCGGGTTGCATGCCCTTCTGCCGGGCGCGCTCGGCGATGGTCTGCTCGGCCGCGGCCAGGTCCAGGCGCAAGGCCGGCTCGGAGACGCCGGGCGCCGCGCCGCGCGACAGGCGGTCCGCGTAGAGGACCAAGAAGCTCAGGTAGCGCTCCACCTCGCTGTAGTCGCGCTCGGGCTTGGGCAGGTCCGCGTCGAACTGTCCTCCCCCCGGCCGCTTCTGGCTCTTCCAGGGGATGTTGGCCCCGCGCAGCTCGAAGGACACGACCATGCGGCCGTCCTCCAGCCCCCAGTACCGGAAAGCCACGAAGGCGAATTTCTCGTTGTCCAAGTCGCGGTGGTCGGGCCGGCTGGCCGAAGGCAGGGCCTCGTTGACCAGCCGGTTCACGCGCTCGGAGCGGCCCTGGTGCCAGGGCAGCAGGAAGGGATGAAAGAGGTTGTCGTAGGACTTGACCGCGGCCTGGGCGAAGAGCACGTTGTTGATGAGCTGGAGCATGGACTGCAAGGCCGGCATCTGCCCCTGCAGCACGGCGGGCTCGGCCCTGAGGAAAACGTGGTAGTGGGTCCCGGCATGCCCGGTGTCCGCTATTATGGCTTTGGTCCGGCCGATGGCCTCGCGCGCCGTGGCCGCGGGGTGCTCGCGGTCCGTGACGATCTCGGGCTCCAGATAGCGCGCGAAGGGATGCTCGCCGCGGAAGAGGCGCGGCTCCTCGAGGTGCGGATGCTGGGCCACGTAGGGCGGGGCGCGCGGCGAGCGCTGCAGCAGCCGGAATAGCGGGCCGTCCCAGACCTCGTCTCTGCCGCGCTCGCGCGTCACGGCCGCGTCCAGCAAGGAGACGTACTTGAGCTTGGAGTCCAAAGGCATGTCGTCCCATACGTTCCAGGCGTCCTTGGGACGCAGCACGCGGGTCAGGCGATGGAACTGGTAGGCGGTCCGCTCGACCCAGTTCATGCCGGCCAGGACCTGCGCGACCAAGTCCGGCCGCATCTCCACAGGGCGGTAGTACTCGAATACGCTGCCCGAAGAGTCGCGGGCGTCGCGCAGCGTGAGGTTGCCTTCTTGCTCCTGGTGGATGGCCACGCCGCTGAAACTGCGGCCGGCGGCGGCCTGCACGATATGATCGATGGGCGCGGCCTTGGAGAGCCCCGGCCGCAAGTCTCCACCCGCTTCGGCAGGCTCGGCCAAGACCGCGGGGACGCCTTCCGAGGCCGTCGCCGGGGGGCGCTTCTGGTTGTCGAAGACCGCGGCCGATGCGCCCGAGGCCTTTTCCTCCGCCGCGGGATGCGCGAGCGTGTCCTGGATATCCGCGGTGTTCTCCTGCAGGACTGCGGCGGGCGGCTTTGCCGGGCCGGCTGGGGCTGGCGTTGCGATGAGCGCGCTGGGAGTGATGACGGCAGGGCTCTGGCCCGAGGACCGGACTTCGGGAGCCGGCCGGCTGAGAACGCCTCCGGTCAAGGACGGGGCTGCCAGACTCCCGGTGAGGGAGCCCGCGCTGCCCAGCAGGCTGGGACTCCCGGGCAGGACCACGGGGCTGCCGCTGGCTTCGCGGCCTTCGCCAGTGACGCGCACCGCGTCCGCGGCCAAAAGCCTAGAGGAAAGCAGGAGACCGGCCGCTAAAGCGGCCAGCCCCCCCAGGAAGGGGCGTTTGCGACGCATGTCCTTAGTATAAGAGTTGAACGCCCCGGCCGCCAGGGGGGCTGACGGCCGGAGCGTCCTTTGCGAACGATGAGGAGGAGGCAACGGAACCGGTGTCCGCTAGAACGAGCCTGTTCTCCTCATGCTTTGATGATAGCCCCCGGTCCGGATGATATCGAGGGACTTTTGGGCCTGTGGAGAATAGGACTAAAGACTGCGCCTGAACGGAGCTCAGGCGCTCGTTAAGAGGGGACGACCCGGATGTTCTCGCCGAGCTTCTGCTTCAGGAGGGATTCGATGGCCGAGAGGGTGTTGGTCCCGGCGCTGGGGCAGCCCATGCAGGCGCCCTTGTACTCGATGAAGACCTCCCAGACGCCGCCCTCCTCCTTGAGGTCCACGAGCTCTACGTCCCCGCCGTCCGCGGCCAGCATGGGCCGCAGGTCCTCGCGGAAGACCTGCTCCACGGCCTTGAGCTTGCGCACCAAGGTCATGGAGTTGAAGTCCTTGGTCTCCATCTGCTGGTGGAGCTTCGCCTTCTCCATGGCCGCGCGGGTGTCGCGCAGGATGTCCACCAGGTAGTGCTGGCGCTTCTCGTGGCCGCCGGGCTCGATGCAGGATTTGCAGAAGCCGCCGGCCTTGGTGTAATGGGTTATGTCCTCCACGGTCTTGAGGTCGTTGAGGCGGATGGCATCCACGATGGTGCCCAGGCTCACCCGGCCGCACTCGCACACGATGGTCTCGGTCTCCAAGGAGCGGAGGTCGACGCCCTTGTACTGGGCCACGGCCTTCTTGATGACGTCGTAGGCCATGACGCTGCAGTGCATCTTCTGCGGCGGCACGGCCGGGACGTCGGGCGTGTCGCGCAGGGCCCTCTCCACGTCGATGTTGGTGATCTTGGACGCGGCGTCCACGGTCTGGCCCATGCAGAGCTCGGCCATCATGTCGCTGGAGGCGATGGCCGTGCCGCAGCCGAAGCTCTTGAAGCGCGCGGCCTTGATGACGTTGGTCTTGGGGTCCACCACCCAGTAGAGGCGCACCGCGTCGCCGCAGGACTCGGCACCGTGGTCCGCGACGACGAGCTTGCCGCCGAGCTTCTTGGCGTCCTTCTCGGTCAGCTCGCCGCGGTTGGTGGGGTTGTCCATGCGGGCCGCGACCTTCTTGGAGTAAGCCTCCCAGAGCGCTCCGCCCAACAGGTCCTTCTTGGCCATAGATTCTCCCCTAGTAGCTCGCCGAGATGGCGCGCAGGCGCCCTACGGCCTCGGTGAAGGTCTTGATCGTGAAGTCTATCTCGGCGGCAGTGGTGAAGCGCGAGAGGCTCAGGCGTATGCCGGTGTGCGAGAGCTCCGAGCCCGCGCCGATGGCGGCGATGATGGGGCTGGCCTCCAGGCTCTCCGAGGCGCAGGCCGAGCCGGTGGAGGCGGCGATGCCGTTCTTGTTGAGGTCCCAGAGCAGGGCCTCGCCCTCGACGCCCCGTATGCTGATGAACACGGTGTTGGGCACGCGCAGTTCGCGCCGGCCGATGACCAGCACGTCCTTGAGCTTCAAGAGGCCGTCTTCGAGCCGGTCGCGCAGGCGGCGCACGTCGGAGTCCTCGAAGCCGAGGTTGTCCACGGCGAGCTCCAGCGCCAGACCCATGCCCACGATGCCGGCGGTGTTGAGGGTGCCGGCGCGCTTGCCGGACATCTGCTCGCCGCCGTGCAGAAGGGGCGGGAGCTTGAGTCCCTTGCGGATGAAGAGGGCGCCGATGCCCTTGGGGCCGTGGAACTTGTGGGCGCTCAGGGAGAGGAAGTCCACGCCCGCGTCCTGGACGTCCACCTTGAGCTTGCCTATGGCCTGGACCGCGTCGGTGTGGAAGAGCACGCCCTTCGCCCGGCAGAGCCGGGCGATTTCCTTTATGGGGAAGATGATGCCCGTCTCGTTGTTGGCCCACATGACCGAGACCAGGGAGGTCTTCTCCGTGATGGCGCGGCGCACGTCTTCGGCCTCCACGCGCGCGTCCTTGTTGACGGGCAGGAAGGTGACCTTGACGCCCTGGCTCTCCAGGAACTTGCAGGTGTTGGCCACGCAGGGGTGCTCGACCGAGGTGGTGATGATGTGGTTCTTCTCCCCGTTCTTGATGAGGTCGAAATAGACGCCTTTGAGCACTGTGTTGTTGCTCTCCGTGGCGCAGCCGGTGATGAGGATGTCGTCGTCCTCGGCGGCGTTGAGCCCCTTGTAGAGGCGGTTCATGGCCACGCGCAGGTCGGGGTGGACCTCGGTACCGAAGCTGTGCAAAGAGTTGGGATTGCCGTACTTCTCGCAGAAGTAGGGCTCCATGGCCTGCTTGACCATGGGGTCGACGATGGTGGTCGCGTTGTTGTCGAGGTAGATGCGCTCCATTAATCCTATTCTATCATTTGGCCCTGCCCTGTAAACGCTTTTCCTCGTCGGAACCGGTACAAGTCATGCCGGATTATCAGGGTTGGATATATCCCCGACTGCGGCGCGCTGTCGCGCGTCGCAGTCGCGCGCTGAAAGCGCGCAAGAGCCGAGTCGGAACGCTCAGCGCCGAGTTATCCACGGACTCTGCCCGGGCAGAGTTGCTCAGGTCGAGGACTTATCCACCGACTTGCCCCGGGGCAAGTCCATGAAAGCTCGTCCTCCGAGCCGGACTCCGAATTGTTCCCGATATGATAATATCGCCCTCATGAACGAAGCCCCAGGCGACGGCCTAAAGCGGGAACTGGGGCTCTTCGACTCGACCATGATCGTGGCCGGCTCCATGATCGGCTCGGGCGTCTTCATCGTGAGCGCGGACATCGCGCGCACGGTGGGCGGCGCGGGCTGGGTCCTGATGGTCTGGCTCATCACGGGCCTGTTCATGGTGACCGCGGCCGTCAGCTACGGGGAGCTGGCCGGGATGATCCCCCACGCCGGCGGGCAGTACGTCTACCTCCGGGAAGCCTACGGGCCCTTGGCCGGGTTCCTCTACGGCTGGACGCTCTTCTTGGTCATCCAGACCGGGACCATCGCGGCCGTGGCCGTGGCTTTCGCCAAATACACGGGCGTGCTCATCCCGTGGTTCTCCGAACAGCACATCCTCTTCGCGCTGGGGCGGTTCCACATTTCGGCCGCGCAGCTCCTGGCCATCGCGGTCATCGCTTTCCTGACCATCTTGAACCTGCGCGGCCTCAAGCTGGGCAAGCTGGTGCAGAACCTCTTCACCGTGACCAAGATCGCCTCGCTCTGCGGGCTGTCGCTGCTGGTCTTCTACGCCCTGCGCCACGGTCCGGCGTGGTCCGCGAACTTCCAGGACGCCTGGCAGGCCTGGTGGCAGCGCTGGGAAGGCGGCCAGGTCGTCTCCACGGAGCCGCTCTCGGGCTTGAAGCTGTGGGCTGCGGTGGGCGTGGCCATGGTGGGCTCGCTGTTCTCGGCCACGGCCTGGGAGAACATCACCTACACGGCCGCGGAGGTGCGCCGGCCGGAGCGCGACATCGCGCTGGCCTTGGTCCTGGGCACGTCCTTGGTGACCCTGCTCTACCTTCTGGCCAACGTGACGTACCTGGCGGCCTTGCCCTTGGACGCCATCCGCGGCGCGCCGTTGGACCGGGTGGCCACGGCCGCGCTCTCCGCGCTCTTCGGCGCGCCGGGCGGCGTGCTCATGGCCGCGCTCATCATGGTCTCGACCTTCGGCTGCAACAACGGGCTGATCCTCTCCGGCGCGCGGGTCTATTACGCGATGGCCAAGCACGGTCTCTTCTTCAAGAGGATCGGCCGCTTGAACAAGAACTCGGTGCCCGGCGCGGCCTTGGTCTTGCAGGGCATCTGGGCCGGGCTGCTCTGCCTCTCCGGGGCTTACGGGGACCTGCTCGATTACGTCATCTTCGCGGTCATCCTGTTCTACGCCATGACCGTGGCGGGGATCTTCGTGCTGCGCGTCAAGCGGCCGCAGGCGCTACGGCCGCACAAGGCCTGGGGCTATCCTCTGGCGCCGGCCTGCTTCCTGTTGGCCGCGGCTGCCATCGGCCTGGACCTGCTGATCTACAAGCCGGTCTACACCTGGCCGGGCCTGGGCATCGTGCTGCTGGGCATCCCGGTCTATTTCCTGCGCCGGAGGTCCGCATGAGCCATCGGGTCCTGATCACGGGCGCGACTTCGGGCCTGGGGAAGGAATTGGCCATGCAGCTGGCCCAGGAGGGCTTCCTGTTGGCTCTGACCGGGCGGCGCGAGGACCGCTTGAACGAACTGGCCGCGGCGGTCAAGGACGCGGGCGCGGGCGGAGCGCTGGCTTTGGCGGGCGATGTGACGGACGTGGCGGCCGTGCAGAGGCATCATGCGCTGATCATGGAGCGCTTCGGGGGCTTGGACTGGGCGATCCTGAACGCGGGGGTGTCGAGGTCGTCGGACGCCAAGGAGCGCTTCAGCGCGGACGATTTCCGGCTGGTCTACGGGGTGAACGTCTTCGGGATGGCGAACTGGATCGAGGCGGTCCTGCCGGGCATGCTCAAGGAGAAGGCGGGGACGATCGTGGGCGTGGCCAGCGTGGCGGGGTATCGGGGCATCCCGCGCTCCGCGCCGTACAGCTCGAGCAAGGCGGCGGTGATCTCGCTGCTGGAGTCCCTGCGCGTGGACCTGCGGGGCACGGGGGTGAGGGTGGTGACGGTCTGTCCGGGCTTCGTGCGCACGGAGATGACGGCGAAGTGGCGCGACGAGGACATGCCGTTCTTGATGGAGCCGAAGGACGCGGCGCGGGAGATGATCGCGGGGATCAAGGCGGGCCGCCGGGTGGTGGATTTCCCGTTCCCTTTCTCGACGGCGGTCAAGTACGTGGTCAGGAACATGCCGGGCTGGCTCTACGACCGGGTGGCCAGCCCGGGCACGAAGCGCCGGGCGAAGTGAATCGCTTTACTCTATGAACCGCCACTCTCATATTCGAGGTTTGCTGTTGGCATTCTGTGCTGCGACCATATTTCCCCTCGTGGCAAACGGCTGGGAGGTGAAGGTCCAGGATGTGGACCGACGGATGAAGGAGGCCAAGCGCCGCTGGTCAGAGGCAAATGGCAACCGGGCCGTTCAAGCCATCCTGCGTGATGCCAAGCAGGTCAAGAAGCCGGGCTGGGTCCAAAGGATTCCTGCCGGCTCGGCCAGCATCTATTGGTCGGAAACCTATGGCGGCAAGACCTACCATTTTAGTGCCAGTTACGCTAAGAGTGTGAAGAATCTGAACAATCCAGGCCTGTTCTTTGCGGCCGCTCAAAATGCGGCGCTCTCAGAATTAGCAAAGGTTCTTGGCACGTCGAATACAAGCACGGAAGACATGGCTCCGTTCCCCTCCTCACGAATTCAAGATGTTGTCTGGGGCACGGTCGCCATCGATTGGTATGCGTCCAAAGACGGCACACTGTATGCCCTGCTGGTGGCTCCGCGCTGACCCGCCGGCAAGGGGCCAGTGGTAGCTCGCAAATACGCCCACCAGCCTTTTGTCATGGAGTGGCGGAAGTCCGGCACCGCAAGGTGGTGACGGTCTGCCCGGGCTTCGTGCGCACCGAGATGACGGCGAAGTGGCGCGACGAGGACATGCCGTTCCTGATGGAGCCGAAGGACGCGGCGCGGGAGATGATCGCGGGGATCAAGGCGGGCCGCCGGGTGGTGGATTTCCCGTTCCCGTTCTCCACGACCGTGAAGTACGTGGTGAGGAACCTGCCGGGCTGGCTCTACGACCGGGTGGCCAGCCAGGGCACGCGCAGGCGCGCCAAGTAGGGCCCGCCGGGCCCGCTAAGTGCGGCTGGTAATCTCTATGAGGTGGTATCCGAACTGGGTCTTGACCGGGCCTTGGACCTTGCCGACCTCGGCGCTGAACACGACGCGGTCGAATTCGGCGACCATCTGACCGGGGCCGAACTCTCCCAGAGCCCCGCCTTGCCGGCCCGAGGGGCATTTGGAGTGCTTCTTGGCGACTTCGGCGAAATCAGCGCCGGCTTCGATCTGCTTCTTGAGGGTCTCGCACTCGGCCTGGGTGGGCACGAGGATGTGGCGCGCTTTGGCTCTGGGCATATGCCCTCCGGTTGAGGCGGATTCAAATCAAGGCCCGACATGTTATCAAAGCCGCCGAGCGTATTCAACGTCAGTGGCTCTGTCTGGCGGCTCTGTGCGGGAAGGCGAGGATGCAGGCGCCGATGAACAGGAGGAGGGTGGCCGAGGCGGTGTAGCGGCTCAAGGCCATGCCCCCGGCGCTGTGGGGCTTGTCGAGGAGGTCGCCGACCACGGCGCCGAGGGGCCGGGTGAGGATGAAGGCGGCCCAGAAGAGGACGGTGCGGGATATCTTGGTGCGGTAGTAGGCGGCGGCGACCGCGGCCAGGAGCGTACCGAAGACCGCGGCGCCGCCGAGGTAGCCGAGGCCGGCGGTGTCGGCGGTCCAGTCGCCGAGGGCGGTGCCGAGGGTCTGGGAGAACATGATGGTGACCCAATAGAAGAGCTCGGCTTTGGGCGTGCTGACGGTGTCTACGGACACTGAGCCGAGGGTGCGTTTCCAGACGGACAGGGACGCCATCAGCAGCAGGAAGAGGATGGCGGTGCCTCCGGCATAGCCGATGCCCAGCGAGCGGTCGGCGAAGTCGGCCATGGTGGTGCCGACGGTGGTGGTGGCGATGATGGTGGTCCAGTAGAGGACGGGGTGGAAGCGTTTGGCGCGGATCTGGGCGAAGACGGCGATGAGGAAGATGGCGGCGAAGATCGCCGTGCCGACGACGTAACCGAGGTTCATGGACATGGAGACCGCGTCGCCGGCGGTCTCGCCGAGGGTTGTGGCGAAGATCTTGATGATCCAGAAGAGGAAGGTGACTTCCGCGACTTTGCTCATCCTTGGGTCTGTCTCAGCTTCCATTGGGTCCTCGCTGCGGGATTCTTCTTTATATTGTACCACTCAGAAGATGGGAGCGGTCTCCTTGTAGAAGTCGTCGAGGGTCGGGGTCCTTTTGGCAGGGCCGGACAATTCTCTGAGCAGGCCTTCCCAGCCGCAGAAGTGGTGGTTGGTGGCGCGCAGCGCGCCGCGGCTGTCGTAGAACACGGCTCGGTCCCATTCGAGGCCTTCGTCGTGGGTGTCGTGCTCGGCCGCGATGAACCAGGAGCCGTCGGGGAAGCGGAACGTGACGAGCTTGGCGTCGGCGACTGGTTCGGGGGCTTTGGCCTCGCCGGGGAGGCCTTGCTGGAGGTCGACGGCGGGTAGGCTGCGGATGTCGTCTTTGCAGGCGGCAAAGCGCGCTTTCCAATCAGCGACGAAATGGTGGGCTGAGTAGGCGCGGATGCCGACGAGGATCAGGATCAGCGCCGTGACTATTGCGAGAATCCGGCCAAGCCAGGTGAGGATCCTCTTCATATCCCGAATCACAACGAGGTCATTGCCTTTCTACCAAGCCTTAACGAAACGCTGAGCCGCCGCCGGGCGCATGGGCCGACCGCTTGAGCGGGCGGCTCATGCGAATGTTAGACAGTGCATTGTTCAATAGTCGCCCTTTCTCAGTCGGGCCAGCGCCTCGTCCGGCGAGCCGGACTCATCGAGAATCTGGCGGAAACGTTCTTGCGTTAGGAGTTCCTTGTCGTATTGGACATCAAAGGTGCTCGATCTCTCCGAAGCCACATAGTAATTGGCGGGGTCGAACCCCGCCGGCTTGCCGGCCAAGTGGCGAGGCGGCACAATGAAATCAGCTTTCTTGAGCAAGACGCGGATGCCCACAACGCCCCAACAATGGGCCATCAGTGACTTCATCCCCGGGGAATCGCTCGCCAAGGGACCAAAGGATCTCACGTCCCGGCTGAACTCAGGCAGTTCCCTTGCCGCTTTGAGCCACTCCCTGGCTGCGACCACGGCATGTACTTGATTAAGATTCAAGTTCGGCTTGACCTCGTTCCTGGGCAAGCCGATCTCGTCAGCAGACAAGAGGGCCAAACCAAAGCAGACCTCTCTGATTTCTTTTAGGCGAAGAGGAATTGGAGGGGAACCCTTGAGACGCTTGTTTCGCCCATTTTGTTAGGGCCGGGGAAATTTCCATCAGCCGATCTCCAGCGCCGTGTAGACGCTCACGGGTAGCCCCATGTACTTGAGGATTTCCTTGTGCTGAACCGTAAGGCCCTGAAACTGTCGGTGGAC
>JAPLKL010000050.1 GCA_026388095.1 Elusimicrobiota bacterium
AAAGCCACGCCGGTAGCATCCCCGCAACAGGGGATACCTCGGCGTGGTGGTGCAGTAGTCTAACATGTTTAGGAATATCTCACACGCACGAAATTACGGGAAAATTCAGCGGAGGCGTCACAAATTGAGCGAATCATGCGCTTGAGAGGCTCATGAAGTTGGATTTCGCGAACCGTTGCGAGTCGCTCCATGCTTTTTAGTAGGAAGTTGATGGCGGAGGCGTAGCGTGCATATGCGGTGGGTAGGGGTTCAATGGCGAATAGGGGACGAATACTAATAGGTGCAGGAGCACTGGGACGCGCAAAGGGCAACCCGACCTCTTGCTTCTCGTACGGGACGACATCCGCCGGCTTGGCATCTTTTGCATGGCCCGCCTCAAATTCAACCTTGCGCGCCTCAGGACTATTACTGGGAAATAACAGCGCGGCGAAAGCATACTTCTCATAATCGCTGTATCCTGAGTCGGACCGTGGTCTAAGGGATAGCGGAGCTGCCCCCAATTCCCAAATTACTTTTTCCTTCGGCGACTTGCCGTTGTCCGTCAATCTCATCGTGATTCCGGGCGAGCGAGAGGCCGGAAGGAAGGCCCATCTTTTGTTGCGGCCCTTGGACCCCAAGAGACAGGCAGCGATGAATGGGTTTTCTAACTTCTGCCGCAATGAGACCTGGAACTTATAGGCGGCCAGCAAATCTGGATTATCCTTGAGAGCGTTGCGGAAGGCATTGAAAACAATGCCATCCTTGTCGAAGGAGAATTCGGTCTGTAAAAAGTGGTCACGGAGAAAAATGTTTTCAAGCTGCGAGTTTGAAGCCCAAATCCCGATGGGAGTGGAACGGACGGGATCTTGGAAGAAGCTGAGCCAGCGCCGATCTGTCGACGATTTGTTGCCCGAGCCGATGCTTAGGGCTTGATCAAGGAAGCCCACTGCCGTTTCATAGGTGGCAACGTCCAGCTTATCCTTCTTCTCAATCAAAGCTCGGCGTAAGCCGGACAGGAGTTTCTGTGTGCTGAGTTTGTCGTCCGCCTCAATTGCCAAGGAAACGCTCGCCAATGTCGAATCTGCGACCTCCCTGACATAGGCGTCTACGGCATTGGCCGGGATCATCGCCCACGGCCACACTGGGCCCATGGCTTTCCATGCCTCCGCGTAGGAGCGATATAGTTTGCCCACAACCGGCTTATCCACACTCCGATAGTCCTCGACTTCCAGAGAGAACTTCGCGGGACGCAGGTCCACTGAGACCCCAAAAAGATCGACAGGGGAGCCGGCGCTTTTTAAACCACCGAGAGCCTCCATATGGTCAAAGGGGCCAGGGTAGCTAAAGGCGCCATACTCACGCTCGGTGTCCTGGTTGGATTCAGCTTGAACAGGGACACCCTCGTGCGCAACCAAACAAGCCGCAAAGAGTGCACACCACAAAAACAGCACGCCCTTCTGCCATGTCACAGTGCAAGCCCTCGCCGAAACTTGGCTCCTTTGATGGAACATGAAAGATTCATCTGTCTAACGTAGAGAGTCACTTGACTAAGTAGCACGGCCGTCGAGACGGCCGTCAATGAAGATTGTATCTCTGCCGCCTATCATTAGCAACGGAAAAGAAGCTCCAGTTTCCGTGATATCCTGCGGGCCACGCAGGGTATCACCCCAAGCCCTATCTCCGACCCAACCCCAGCCGGTCAGCAGGACTCTGGACTCTCCGGCCTGCCTTGATCGGGGCACTTCACAATGCCGAGTTGGGCGACTGGAGGGGTCGACTGAGGTGGTTGCTGGTGCACGAATCAAACCCGGCGCCGCACCTCATCCGCCAACGCCGCCGGAAAAACCCTCCCCACCGAAATCTCCCCCGCCCCCACGAACTTTTCCAGCGACCCAAAAGCCTTTGCCAACCCCGCCAAAGCCCCATCCCCCCCGGGAAATCCCTCTTCGAAATGCACGGCCGGCACCAAAAGCCTCCCATCCTGCCGCGAGTTCTTCGCGTCCAGCCGCCCGATCAACCGCCCATCGTGCAAAATAGGCAGACAATAATACCCATGCCGCCTTTTCGCCGCAGGCACATACACCTCGATCTTGTAGTCGAACCCGAACAGATCCAAAGTCCGCTGGCGATGCCACAGGAAGGAATCGAACGGACAAAGCAGCGTCGTCCCCTTCACCGCCGGCCCCGGCTCCTGCAAAGCCGGCAAGTCCTCCCGCAAAGCGAACCACTCCCCGGCCAGCCCCTTCACCGCCACAGCCGAGACCTCGCCCGACTCCAGCATCGCGCGCAAAGCCCCGCGCCGGTCTTTCAATGAGAACCGCGGGAAAGAAAGGTAAGCCCCCAAATCCTTGGCCGTGGCCGCGCCCATCGCGTGCAGGCTCTGCCGGACATGCCACTTGTGGAACTCCTCGGCTGAAAGCGGCTCCACCGCCGAAAGGTCCACCACCCGCTCGGAAAGATCGTAGCGCTTGCGGAAATGCGGCCGCGAATGCACCGCCACCTTGCCCGTCATCCACAGAAAATGAAGCGCGTGGTCGCCCGGCATCCAGTCCCACCAGCCCGTGGATTTCTTAGTCCTCTGCCCAGCAGTGAACACCGCGGCAGTCACCGGCCCCTTGTCCGCCACCACAGACTCGACCTCGCGCAGCATCTTCCCGTTAGCCTTCAGCCAGGACGACCAGCCCGTGTGGCGCGTGCGGTAGTCCAGCATGGCCCGCCGCCAGGCGGGCAGATGAGCGCGCGGCACCAGACAGGCCGCGTGAGCCCAATACTCGTAAAGGAGACGGTCCTCGTAAGCCAGCCGGTCCAGCGCGGCCTTGTCATAGGCCCCGAAGCGGCTCCAGACCGAAAGATAATGCGCGCGTTCGATGACGTTGATGGAGTCGAGCTGCAGGCCGCCCGTGTCTTCGACGAAGGCTTGCAGGCGCTTGGCGTTGAGCGGCCCCTGCAGAGGCCGGTCCAGGTGCTGGCGCTTGAGGAAGAGCCGGCGCACGGCCTCGACCGTGATAGGCTTCACTTCAGCAGTCTACAAAATGGACGACATCCCTATTTCGCCCGCTTGGCGAAGTAGCTCCTAGCGGAAACGGCCTTGCCCGGTTGCCTCAGATGCAGCTTCCAGGCCTTCTGCGCCGTGCGCAGACCCTCCAGCTCATGCTCGTAGGTCGACTCCACGGCCTTCCTGAGCAGATCGGCCATAGGGCAATGCAGTTCGACCGCCAAGTGCTTGAGCCCGCTATGGAGCTCCTCCGGCAGGTAGATCGTAGTCCTGACCATGGGGTCGCCTCCTACGATGAGATTAACATGCAAACATATGTATGTCAATCCCCCATGGGGTGCGCCGAAAATTTGTAGGTAGCCGCCAGACCGGGCGCCCGGAATCGCGCGCCCGGCAATCTCCCGTGGGGGTCCCTCCCTTGGTCCGTTGCTTTTCTGCAACTTCCCTCCCCAACGCGGCGATATAGGGCATCTATTCCGAACCGTGTTGCTTGGGAGCAACGGACCAAGGGAGGCAAGGTTCGGCGGGTGGGAACTTTTTCGGGGGTCATCTCGTAAGATAGTATGGATTCCCAAGGGACGGTGCGTCGCATGGCGACATTGCTCAAAGAGCTGCGGCTGGACCGCGGAATCTCCCAGCGGCAGCTTGCCGATCATGCGGGCGTCAACGCTTCGGTCGTGCATTGGGCCGAGCGGGGCGAAGACGCCAAGCTCTCGACCTGGGGCAAGCTCTTTGAAGGGCTGGGCTATCGCCTCCGGATCGACGCTACGGAGCTTGCCGAGGAAGTCGGCGAGCTTCTTGCCGAGGAGCGCGACCGCAGGCGGGAAAGGCGCTCGCAAGGTCTTTGCGCGGGCAAGCGTCGTTTCTATTGACCGCTTGACGAGGGTGTAAGGCCGGCTGCCTACAAATTTTCGGCGCACCCCCCCCATGCCTGCCATCCGAGTTCATCACTAAATATACGAATGACCCGCCGAAAAGTTCCCGGATAGGCCATTTGTCTGAGAAGAAATGGGCCCTAAGACTCGTTTGCGCCCCTTTGCGCGCAAGTATAATACCGTCCATGGTTTGGCGCTGCGCGCTCGCGGCTCTGGCCGCCCTATTGCCCGCCTCGTCCTCGGCCCAGGTCCGAGCCGTAGCCAAGGTCGCGGCGCCCTGGCGCGGACCCGTTGGCCCCGCGCTCGGCGCGCCGCACTTCACCAACTCGCTGGTCCCTCAGCTGCAGTCCATGGTCCCCGCCCCGTCCTTGACCGCTCCCATGCCCAAGGTCGGCCTGCAGGCCGCGCCCATAGTCCAGACCATGGAAGCCCCCGGCCCGGCGCCGGTAGCGGCCGAGGATCAAAAATTCCAGGACTCCATGGCCGCGGCCATGACCATGCAGAGCCAGGTCCTCGGCTCCATATCCCGCGCCACAGGCTTCGACCCCCTCGTCCTATCGCTGGGCATGTCCATGCTGCGCGAAGGCCTCTCCGCCAAGGACTGGCTCGACATCGGCGCCGGCCTCCAGGACCGCGATTCCGACTGGGACGAGATGGACAAGGTCCTCGCCCAGCAGATGCGCTCCCCCCAGTTCTCGGAAGGATTCCGAAAGGGCCAGAAGATCTCCCCCGACGACCTCACCATGCTGGCCTGGACCATCAAGGACCTGCCCCGGGAAGTCGAGATCGCGCGCAACAACCAGTACCTCGGCTGGCAGTACCGCTGGGAGGCGGGCGACGCTTCCGCTGCCGGGGCCTCGTTCAAGAACGCCTCGGTCAAACGCCTGTCCAAGGACTCCTGGATGATAGACCTCGGCGCCATCCCCGGGCCCCAAGGCGCGCAGAGGCTGCGCTTCTCTCTGGAAGGATTCTCAGGGCGCGCCGCGGACGCCAAGCCCCAGCTCGACGCCCTGCTCTCCTCGCCCTTGCTCACCCCCGAGCAGAGGGCCGACCTCCTGCGGTTGGCTCTGCGCCTGGAAGCCGAGGGCCTGCTGCCCAAAGGCTACAGCCAGTCCCGGTCCGCGCGCTAGGATTCCGACTCGGTGATCTCCTCCAGGGTCTTCTCGGCGCTCGTCGGGCCGAGCCTGCCGCGCCCGGCTTTCCGGCCGTCCAGGCGGTCGGTGACGGCGCGGAACGCCATCAATAGGATGAAGCCCGCCACCCCCACGGCCGTGAAGACGTACCAGATGTAGTGGGCGTGGGCGTAGTAGCCGGCGCGCTCCAGCTCGCTCAGGCCCGCCGGAAGCTTCGCGGGGTCCGGGCACCACTTATCCAGAAGCATGCCCGAGAGGATGAAGCCGAACAGCCAGCCGAAGGCGGAATTGAGGTGCGCGTAGCCCATGTACAGGCCGGTCTCTCCCGGAGGCGCCTGCTTGGAGGCGTACTCCAGGTAGCGGGGCGATAGGAAGCATTCGGCCAAGCCCTGGAAAAAGATGCCGATCATCATCATGAGGATGATGGTGTTGACCGTCGTGAATCCCAGGGACACCTCCTTGGCCCCTATCAAAGGCGCCAAGGAGACGGTGAAGGCGGAGAGCGGGATGATGAGGAAGGAGACCGCTATCGAGCTGATGGGCCGCCAGCGGCGCACCAGCTGGGTGATGGGGATGACGAAGAGGATGACCACGAAGGGGTTCACGTTGGCCACCCAGCCGGGCTTGGAGGAAAGCCCCACCATGCGGAACAGGTACTTGGGCATGGTGGCGTAGAGCTGGCCCTGGATCGCCCAGAAGAAGCCCGTGATGACGATGAGGCAGGCGAAGCGCCAGTTGGAGAGCGCCCGGCCCAGGCCCGCGGCCAGTTCCCGGAAGCTCTTGGCCGGGGTCTTGGCCGCGCCCTCCGGCTCGCGGTAGGCCAGCAGAGCGAAAAGCAGGGCCACGAAGGCCATGGAGGCGGAGTAGAAGTTGACGAACTGCAGCTCCCAGCCCGGGCCGCTCGGGTTGCCCAGCAGCCCCTTGAGGAAGCCCAAGAGGCCGGAAGAGTCCGATGCGGCGAAGGCCTGGCGGATGGGGTCCACGAAGCTCTTGCCCGCGAAGGCGCCGATGTTGACCGCCCAGTAGAACAGGGAGAAGGCCCGGGCCCGGTTCGTCTCGTCGGAGCACTTGGCCGTGGTCCCGGAGACCACCGGCTTGACGATGCCCGCCCCGCAGACGATGATGGCCAGGGCCAGGATGGCGGAGGACTTGGTCGGGAAAGCGCCCAGCACCGAGTAGCCGACGCAGAGCAGGAAGAAGGCCGCGCAGAGGGACTTCTTGAAGCCGATGCGGTCGGCCAGCGTCCCCATGAATGTGGGCATGAGGTAGAGGACGAAGGAGAAGACGCCGGTGACCACGCCGGTGGCGCGGTCCGAAAAGCCGATGCGCGTGGTCAGATAGACGGACAGGAAGATGAAGCAGCCGTAGTAGGCGGCGCGCTCGAAGAGCTCGATGAGGTTGGCGAACCAGAAGGTGGACGAGAAACGCCAGGTGGTCTTTTCCATGCTCAGCTCCTCGGGTAACGGATGGCCGCCACTTCGAGCGCCCCGGATTCCTCGGTCTCGATCCGGTCCCCGACTTTGGCGCCCATCAATGCCAAGGCCAAAGCCGAGTCCCAAGCGATCTTGTCCTGGCCGCCCTCAGCCTCGTCCTGCCCCACGATGGCCAGCGTCCGCGTCTTGCCGTCCTCGCCGCGCAGTTCCACTTTCGCGCCGAAGCGGACTTCGCCGGCCGGAGCGACCTTGGGGTCCACCGGGATGGCGCTGGCCACCCGGCCCTCAAAATAGTTCAGGTCGCGCTTGATCTGGCGCGCTTCTCGGCTGTCCTTGGCCAGCGGCTCCAGCCGCGCGCGCAGCTCGGCGGCCTCATGTCGCAGGGCCACCAGCCCCTCGGCGGTCACGTAGTTCGGGGCCGCGCTCTGGTGGCGCTCCGGCAGTTCGTCCGGATCGCCCGCGTCTTCCTTGATGAAAGCCCGGCTCATGGATGGAAGGTTACCATAGTTCGACGGCCTTGACACGGTTTTTACCTTCCTCCGCCACAATGTATGTTAGAGTCAAGCGATGAGGCTCCGCGCCGCGGTAGCAGTGATCACCTTGCTTCTCTGCGCTCCGGCCTGGGCGGATGAGAAGACCCAGGTCATGGGGACCAAGGAGGACCGCGTCTTCTGGGTCATCCCCAACTACCAGACCGTGCAGGACGAGCTCAGCCTTCCCACCATCTCAGCCCAGGACAAGTTCAGGATTGCGCTGAAGGATTCCTTCGACCCCTACGCCTTCCCGATCGCCGGGGTCTTCGCCGGCATCTCCCATATCGACAACGAAAACCCCTCTTGGGGACGAGGTCCCGACGGCTTCGGGAAGCGCTATATCGCCGCCCTGGCGGACCAGACCATGAGCAACATGCTCTCCGAGGCCGCCTTCCCCATCCTCCTGCACCAGGACCCCCGCTTCTTCCGGCTGGGCCGCGGCGGCTTCTGGCATCGCCTGGGCTATGCCGCCAGCCGGGTCTTCGTCACCCGCGGCGACGACGGCTCCGCCCAGTTCAACGCCTCCGAATTCGCGGGCAACGCGGTCATGGCGGCCGCAGGGAACCTCTACCGTCCGAGGCAGGACCGCGGCGTCGGCGAATCGGCGGAGAATTTCGGGCTCCAGATCGGCGTGGACCTGGTCGGCGGCGTGTTCAAGGAGTTCTGGCCGGACATCAAGGAGAAGCTGACCGGCCGGCGGCCTACCAGGACGTCGGGGCGTAGTCCTTGAGGAACTTGCCCCAGACGTGCGTCCCGCTCAAGTATCCCGAGAAGACCGGGTCGCAGACCCGCGCGGCGCCGTCCACGATGTCCAAGGGCGGCTGGAAGTCGTGCTCCTCCTGCTTGCGCGCGCTGTGGTGCGCGGGGTCCTCGTCGGTCACCCAGCCGGTGTCCACCGCGTTCATGTGGATGCCGTCCTTGGCGTAGTCTGAAGCCGAGGTCAAGGTCAGCATGTTGAGCGCGGCCTTGGCCATGTTGGTGTGGGGATGCTTGTCGGTCTTGGTGCCCCGCGAGAAGCTCCCCTCCATGGCCGAGACGTTGACGATGTGCTTGTCGTGGTTGCGATGGCGCAGCATCAGGCCCTTGAGCTTGCTGCACAGGATGAAAGGAGCCACGGAATTGATGAGCTGGAGCTCCAGCATCTCGGCCGTGGGGACCTCGGCCAAGGTCAGGCGCCAGGAGTTCTTGGCGCGCAGGTCGAGCTGCTGCAGGTCCGCGTCCAGCTTGCCCATCGGGAAAGCCTCGGCGGCCAGGTCGGCCTCGTCGTAGGTGTATTTGGTCTGCGAGAGCTGCGCCGAGGCGCGCAGGCCCACCCCCGGCCCGCCCGCGTGCCAGAGCGCCAGGCCCGTGGCATCCACCCGATCCTCTTTGTGTCCCAGCGTCACCGTCGTGGCCAGGGCGGCGTTGAGCGCATGATGGCTCGAAAGCAGGGGCAGGGCCTCGGAAGGAAGCCCCTGCGTGGAGGCCTCGCCTGCGAGCAGGTGAGCGTAGAAAGCCGGCGGGCGGCGCACGGTCTGCGCCGCGTTGTTGATGAGGACATCCAGACGCTCCAAGGTGGAGTCCAGGTAGCGGCAGAAGATGTCCACGCTCGGCGAGTGCCGCAGGTCCAGGCCGTGGACCTTCAGGCGCTCGGACCACGCGGCGAAGTCCGGCTCGCGGCTGTAACGCAGGGCCGCGTCGTGCGGAAAGCGCGTGGTCGCCACGACCTTGGCCCCGGCGCGCAGCAGCATCAAAGCCGCCTGGTAGCCGATCTTGATGCGTGCGCCCGTGATCACCGCCGTGCGGCCCTTGAGGTCCGCGGTCTGGCCGCGCTTGCGGTAGTTGAAGTCCCCGCAGGCCGGGCACATGGAGTCGTAGAAGAAATGCACGCGGCGGTACTCGCCCTTGCACACGTAGCAGTAGCGCGGCCGGGCCAGCTCCGGGCCGTGCGCTGTATGGGGACCGGTGAGTTGCGGCGGAGTGAACACCGCGGCTTGGCGGGCCTTGCGGATGACCGTGGCGCGCCGCGCCTTGCGGTCTTCGGCCTCGGCCTCTTGCCGCTCCCGGCTGCGCAGCTCCTTGGCGAAGCGGATGACCTCGCGCCGGGTCGGGTGGCAGGCGCGGCCCGCGGCCTTGAGCAAAGCGATGCGGCTCTCCTCGGGGACGCCGGCCAGCAGGGACCGGTCCGCGACGATGGCATCGAGGACCTCCTGGCAGCGGCGGATCTCTTCCGGAGAGGGCGGAGCGGACATCGCTCATATTCTAGAAAAAAGCTAAGATGACGTGGGGCTTTTCACTGTCCGGAGGCTCAATGTCCCATCCCATCTGCGACGCAGTCGCCAAGATGCGCCAGGCCCACAAAGTCCTGGCCGAGTTCAGCTATGCGCCCGCCGAGCTGGAAAGAGGCTATGCCAACCGCAGCCTGCGCATCGACATCGCGGCCAACAAGATCGAGACCCGGCCCGTGACCCGGCAGATGAAGGACCTCTGGATCGGCGGCAAAGGCCTGGACTTGTGGCTCATGTTCCAGGAGATAGACAAGGACACCAAATGGGACAGCCCGAACAACCCCATCTGCATGTCCTCCGGGCCCCTGGGCGGGACCATGTCCTTCCCCGGCTCCGGCAAGACCTTGGTCACCTCCATATCGCCGACCACCCACTCGATCATGGACTGCAACGTGGGCGGCTACTTCGGGCCCTATATGAAGTTCGCGGGCTTCGACGCCTTGACCATCGTGGGCAAGGCCAAGAGCGACATCCTCATCTACATCGATGCCGTGAACAACAAGATATCCATCGCGGAAGCCCCCCTGGAGAGCGTGGACTCGCACCTGGTGGCCGAGGAGCTCACGGAGATGTACGCTCTCGACGAGCTCGACAAGCGCAACGTCGCCGTGGTGTCGGCCGGCCGCGCCGCGGAGCACACCCGTCTGGGCGTGCTCAACTTCTCCTTCTACGATTGGCGCCGCAAGGTCGCCCGCCTCAAGCAGGCCGGCCGGGGCGGCATCGGCACCGTGTTCCGGGACAAGAAGCTCAAGGCTTTGGTCATCCGGGGCAAGCCCCTCACCCCGACCTGGCGCGTGGCCGAGAGCAAGGCCGCGCTGCGCATCGCGGGAGCCTGCGCCTCCTGCGCCCACACGACGAAAGAGACGGTCCGGGAGATCGTCAAGAAATGGGACGGCGACCCTGACTACGTCATCGAGATGCTGCAGGACATCCAGGACCGCGACCGGCACATCTCCCAGGCGGCCATCGATTTCCTGTCTCTGGAGACGGGGGTCTCGCGCGGCCAGCTCTATCATATCGCGACCTTCTACAAGGCCTTCAGCCTCACTCCCCGAGGGGAAAAGACCATCCAGGTCTGCGTGGGCACGGCCTGTCATGTCAAAGGCTCCGCGCAGATCGTCGCGGCCTTCGAGCGCGAGCTCAAGGTCAAGCAGGGAGAGACCACCCCGGACGGCAGGTTCACGCTCGAAGCCGTGGCCTGCCTCGGCTGCTGCAGCCTGGCGCCGGTGGCGAAGATCGGAGACGAGATCTACGGCAACCTCCAGACCACCGACGTGCGCAGGATATTGAAGCAGGAGCGCACATGACCCTCGACCTCGTCCGGATCGCCGCCAAGGTCAACAAGGACCTTGGCAGCTACAAGGCCATGCTCATGGTCTGCACGGGCACGGGCTGCGTCTCGGCCAAGGGCTTCAGCATCCGGGACAGCCTGCGCGCCGAGCTCAAGGCCAGGAAGCTCGACAGGCAGTTCCTCGTGGTGGGCACAGGCTGCAACGGCTTCTGCGCCGCGGGCCCCATCATCGTGGTGCAGCCGGAAGGGGTGTTCTACCAGAAGGTGACCGAAAAGGACATCCCGGTCATCGTCTCCGAGCACCTCATCGGCGGCCAGGTCGTAGCTAAGCTGCTCTACAAGGACCCGGTCACCGGCGCGACCCACGCCAAGATGCAGGACATCGGCTTCTTCAACAAGCAGCAGCTCGTGGCCCTGCGCAATAAGGGCCTCATAGACCCGGAGAACCTTTCGCACTACATCGCGCGCAACGGCTACCAGTCACTGCGCGAGCTCCTTTCTGAAAAGGACATAGCGGGCACCCAGGAGCGCATCATCAAGGACGTCATCGCCTCCGGCCTGAGAGGCCGCGGCGGCGGGGGCTTCCCGACCGGGATCAAATGGCAGGCCGGCCGCAAGGCCGCCCTGGAGCGCGGCGAACCGATCTACGTGGTCTGCAACGCGGATGAGGGCGACCCGGGCGCGTTCATGGACCGCAGCATCATCGAGACGGACCCGCACTCGGTCCTGGAGGGGATGCTCATCGGCGCCTTCGCCGCGGGCTCCAGCGAAGGCTTCGTCTATATCCGCAAGGAGTACCCGCTGGCCTTGGTCAGGCTCGACAAAGCCCTGGCCGATGCCAGAGCCCACGGCCTGCTCGGCAAGAACATCCTCGGCACGAGCTTCAGCTTCGACATCAAGATCCACCGCGGCGCCGGCGCCTTCGTGTGCGGCGAGAGCTCGGCGCTCATGGCCTCCATGGCGGGGCAGGCGGGCGAGCCCCGCGCCAAGTACGTGCACAACGTGGAATACGGCTACCGCGACAAGCCCACCATCCTCAACAACGTGGAGACCTGGGCCAACATCCCGGTCATCTTCGAGAAGGGCCCGGAATGGTTCGCCTCTTTGGGAACGGACGGATCCAGCGGCACCAAGGTGTTCTCCCTCGTGGGCAACATCAAGAACACGGGCCTGGTCGAAGTCCCCATGGGGATCACTCTGCGCGAGATCGTCGAGGACATCGGCGGCGGCATCCCCAACGGCCGCAAGTTCAAGGCGGTGCAGACCGGCGGCCCGTCCGGCGGCTGCATCCCGGCGGCGCTGCTCGACATGAAGGTGGACTTCGACTCCCTGACCGAGGCGGGCTCCATGATGGGCTCCGGCGGCATGATCGTGATGGACGACCGGACCTGCATGATCGACGTGGCCCGCTATTTCATCGACTTCCTGGTGGACGAATCCTGCGGCAAGTGCACCCCTTGCCGCGAAGGCCTGCACGCCATGAACGAGACTCTCAAACGGATCTGCGCCGGGCAGGGCCGATCGGAGGACATCGCGTTCCTGGAGGACCTGGCCGCCACGGTCAACGCGGCCAGCCTCTGCGCCCTGGGCGGCACCGCGGGCAACCCGGTGCTGAGCACCTTGCGCTACTTCAAGAACGAGTACCACGAGCACATCCGGGAGAAGAAGTGCTCAGCCTTGGTGTGCAAGGCTTTGCTGCGCTACGATATCACGGACAAATGCACGGGCTGCACCCTCTGCGCCAAGAACTGCCCCACCCAGGCCATCACCGGAGAGCGCAAGAAGCTGCACTTCCTGGACCAGGCCAAGTGCATCAAGTGCGGCGTGTGCCGCGACGTGTGCCATTTCGACGCGGTCTCGGTGGGGAGCGGGAGCTAGGCCATGGGCGCTCCGGTGAAGGTCAGCGTCAAAAAGGTCCCCATCCTCATCGACGGCAAGCCGGCGGAGGCCAAGCTGGGCTCCTTCCTGCTCCCGGCCCTCCGGGCGGCCGGGATCACGGTCCCCACCCTCTGCGACCACAAGGACCTGACCCCCTACGGGGTCTGCCGCCTCTGCGTGGTGGAGGTGGAGCAGAAGGGCAAGCTGAAGCTCGTCACCTCCTGCAATTACCCCGTGCGCGGCGAACTGAAGGTGCACACGGCCAGCGCGGCCGTGCGCAAGCACCGCCGGCTCATCGCCGAAATGTATCTGGGCCGCTGGCCCAATGTCCCGATCATCCAGGAAGCGGCCAAGCTCTGCGGGGTCTCCTCCAGCCGGTTCGCCAGCGCGCTCACGGACGAGAACCCCAAGGCCTGCATCCTCTGCGGGCACTGCGTGCGCGCCTGCCAGGAATTCGCCCAGGAGAAGATCCTCCATTTCGCGGGCCGCGGCATCAAGCGCCACCTGACCATGCCCTTCGGCGCGGTGGACAAGACCTGCATCGGCTGCACCTCCTGCGCCTACACCTGCCCGACCGGGGCCATCGAGATCGTCGACGACCTCAACCGTCCGGCCGACCCGAAGATGATCCGCGACGCGGGGATGAAGATCAGCGCCGAGATGGCCACGCTGGACAAGTCGCAGTTCCGCATGCGCGAGACCGGCACCGCCAACATCGTGGACGTCATGGACAAGTACGACCTCCTGCCCGTGCACAACTACAAGTTCGGCTCGCACCCGGACACGCACAAGATCGGAGCGGACATCCTCCGGAAGAAGTACTTCACCCAGGGCATGTCGGACGGCTGCTGGTACGGCTGCTCCATGGCCTGCGCCAAGACCATCGACGACTTCGAACTCAAGACCGGCCCCTATAAAGGCCAGCGCGTGTGCGTGGACGGCCCGGAGTACGAGACCTGCGGCGCGGTCTCCAACATGGGCTGCTTCGACGGCGATTTCGTCGCGGAGTTCAACTTCTACTGCGACACCTACGGCATCGACACCATCTCCGTGGGCACCACGGTGGCTTTCGTCATGGAAGCCTTCGAGGCCGGCCAGATAACCAAGAAGCACACCGGCGGCCTGGAGCTGCGCTTCGGCGCCTGCGGCGCGGTGCTGGAGCTCATGCACCAGATGGCGCGCGGGCAAGGCTTCGGGGTCGACGTAGGGCAGGGCATCCGCTGGCTCAAGAACAAGTGGACAAAGGAATACGGCGCCGACGCGGCTTTCCTGCAGGACATCGGGATGGAGGCCAAGGGCCTGGAGTTCTCCGAGTACATGTCCAAGGAATCCTTGGCCCAGCAGGGCGGCTACGGCCTGGCCATCAAGGGCCCCCAGCATGACGAGGCTTGGCTCATCTTCATGGACCAGATCAACAATGCGATGCCGACTTTCGAGCAGAAGGCCGAGGCCCTGCATTACTTCCCGCTCTGGCGGACTTGGTTCGGCTTGATGGGGCTGTGCAAGTTGTGCTGGAACGACATCGTGCCGGCGGACAACTTCAAGGAGAAGGAGCCGGCCAAGGTCCCGGACCATGTGCGCGACTACTTCAAGTTCTTCGAGGGCATGACCGGGCTCCGGCTGGACGAGCAGAAGATGCTCGACCAGAGCGCCCGGGTCTACAACCTGCAGCGCATACTCTGCCGCATGCTGGGCGTAGGCACTCGGAAGCACGACGCCATCCCCTACCGCGCCATGGGGCCGGTCACGATCGAGGAGTACGAGTCGCGCGCCGAGCGCTACGACAAGCAGATGCAGGAGCTCCTCGGCGTGGACCCGGCGGGCAAGAGCACGGCCGAGAAGCTCAGGATCACGCGCGCCTACCGGGAGAGCCAGTACGAGAAGGTGATGGACGCGGCCTTCGCCAAGCGCGGCTGGACCAAGAACGGGGTCCCGAAGATCTCCCGGCTCAAAGAGCTCGGCATAGATCTGCCGGAGCTGGTCGCCATCGTCAAAGCGGACCAGGAGTAAGGCATACGGCAGCCGTGGGGAACTTCAAGGGGATGACGACGCTGGACCGGCTGGTCGCCGCCGGCCTGCTCCGGGACTTCGAGCTGGCGGTCAAACGCGGCGCGCGCAAGGCCGCCGTCGACATCCTGATGCGCGTCGAGCTCACCGAGGCGCAGGCCCTGGTCGTCTACCACGGCGCGGAGCAACTGCGCCAGAACTTCGGCGCATGAGAGTCAAGGTCTGCGGGATCACCAATCGCGAGGACGCCGTCTGGGCCCTCAACGACGGCGCGCATTTCATCGGCGTCGATTTCCGCAAGCGGAGCCCGCGGCGCGTCCTGCCCGCTGACGCCAAAGACTGGGTCCCCGCGCTGCCCACGTTCGCTTCGGTGGTGGGCCTCTTCGATGACGAGTCCTCCAAAGTCATCGCGAGGCTCGCCGCCGAGATGAACCTCAAGGGCATCCAGCTCAACGGCCCGCAGACGCCTCAGCGCCTGCGGGGCCTACGCCAGGCCCTGACCATCGCCGAGTGCCCCCCCTTCATCATCAAAGCTCTGGCCGTACCCGGCCCCGAGGCCATCGCGGACATCCCCCGGTGGGGCGACGCGATCGACTACGTGCTGCTCTACGACCCCGCGGAAACCAAGCCCGGCAAGCCCGGCCGGAGCCCGCGCCCATTCGATTGGTCGCTCGCGGCCGCCGCGGCGCAGCACGGCAAGCCCGTGTTCTTGGGCGGAGGCCTCACTCCGGAGACCGTCGGGGAAATCGCGCTGAAAGCCCGACCCTTCGCCGTCGACGTGACTTCCGGCATCGAGAAGTCCACCCGGCACAAGAACCCCGCCAAGATGCGCGCCTTCATCGCCAGCGCTCTGCTGGGGCGCTGACGCCGCCTAAGTTGGTAGAATAGGGCTCATGCCCATCTTCGCCCGCAACGTCAAAGGGATGACCGAGATCCTGCGGCGCTGCACCGTGGGCGTGGCCGGGTGCGGCGGCCTGGGCTCCAACGCCGCTCTGGCCCTGACCCGGGCCGGGGTCGGCCGGCTCATCCTGGCGGATTTCGACGAGGTGGAGGCCTCCAACCTCAACCGCCAGCAGTTCGTCCAGAAGGATATCGGCGTCGAGAAGGTCAAGGCGCTGGCCGGGCACCTGCGCGCCATCAACCCGGACATCGAGCTTTCGGAGCACTGCTGCAGGATATCGCCGGAGAGCGTGGCCGCGCTCTTCGGCGAGGCTGACCTGCTCATCGAGGCTTTCGACAAGGCCGAGGCGAAGAAGTGGCTCATCGAGTCCTGGTGCCGGGCCTTCCCCGGCAAGCCCATCGTGTGCGGTAACGGGGTGGCGGGCTACGGCGGCACCGCGGCGCTGAAGGTGGAGCAGGTCGGCGACCGCATCTGGTTCTGCGGGGACGGCGAGAGCGACATGTCTTTAGGCCTGTGCTCGGCGCGTGTGGCGATCGTCGCCAACATGCAGGCCAACCTGGCCATCGAGCTGCTCATGAAAGCGCGGAGCGGCGCATGATCGCGGTCAACGGCAACAAGCTCCCCTGGAAGGAAGGGATGACCGTCAACGATGCGCTGGCCGCCATGAAATACGATTTCGCCCATATCACCGTGACGGTGAACGGGGAATTCGTGGAGCCCGACGACTTCGACTCCTGCGCTCTCCCCGACCTGGCCGACATGAAGGCCATCCACCTCCACCACGGGGGCTGAATCATGCCGTTCCGAGGTCCCGACGCTCCGCGTCGGGACCCGCCCAGACAAGCGCAGCTTGTCTGGGCCATCCCTCGGCTAGCCACTTCCGTTTTTTAGGAAACTCCCCTTGCTGCCGGCCCGACGCCCCTGTCCCTCTGACGCCTGCCCGTCGGGCTCATCCCTTGATGAAGTCCTGGAAGAGGCCGTTGTCCAGGTAGAACGGCTGGGAAAGGACCGGGACGAACTTGCTTCCGTTCCATTCTCCGATCACGAGCTCGATGTGGTATTGTCCCTGCGGCAGGTCCTTGAGTTTGACCGTGATCCTGGTGTCGGAATGGTTCCAGCACTCGCCGGGGGCGAGCTGCTTGTTGAACTTGACGCCGCCTAGATTATGGAAATGCGACTTGCCGGAGCGGGCCGATCCGTCGTCGACGTAGAGCCAGATGTGATAGTTCAGGCTGCCGGACGGGGCTTGGTCCTTGTTGCAGAGCTGCGATGAAACGTGCCAGATGGATTGGTTCGGGTCGAAGTCCAGGACGGCCCGGTCAAGCCGAAGCTTCGTGGCGGCGTGGGCCGTGGAAGCGCACGCGGCCGCCAGGATCACGCACAACGCGGACTTCCTCATGAGGGCACGGCCGGTGAAGGGATTCATACGGCAAGTATAGCTCAGCGGCGACGTTCTCGCAATAAAAGGCCTCGGAGCGCTAAGGGTACAATTAGGCCCGCGGCCCGGCGTCAGGGGCCTCGCGGCCGCCGGAGAGGCGTTTGACGAAGTCGCCCCACTGGGTCAGCTGGTGCCAGATGAGCCCCAGATAGCGCGCCCCGTACTCCTGCCAGAGATACGAGCTCATGGGCAGCCAGATGGACACGCCTGAAGAGGCGCTGATGTCGGCGGTGGCGTCGTTGGCCACCACCAAGGCCTTGTGGGCCGCCGTGACCGCGGCGATGACCGGCGCTGAGACCAGCGCCACCGGGGCGTTGGCGAGCTTCGCGACGAAGTCCATGAAGTCGCCGTAGTCGGAAATGGCGTAGCGCTGGGTCGCCTGCGCCGCCTTGCGCGCTTGGGCGAATTTGGCGGCATCGAGTTTGGCGAGTTCCTGGCCGAGGGTCTTGACGGCCTCGATGAAGGCGGGGAGCTTCGTAAGGTCGACGCCCGAGAAGTTCACGTTGCGGTCGTAGGCCGCGACATACTGCTCGGTGAGCGCCTTGCGGAGCGCCGCGCCGTCATCGGCCTCGGCCGCCAGCCATTGCTTGAGGACCTTCTCGTAGGGCCAGCCGGCGCCGGGCTCGGTCTGCTCTGAGCCCGCCATGTAGTGGACGGAGTCGGCGACCTGGGCCATGACCTCGGCCATGGCCATGAGGCAGGCGTCGAAGCCGAGGACGTCGATGGGGCGGCCGATGAGGTCCCTGAACTTGCGCATGACCACGCCGAGCTGTTCGGTCGTTATGTGGTTGCCGGTCTGGTCGTCCCAGCTGATGTCGAGAGGGCTGAACGCGCCCTTGTTCCTGGCGTGCCAGCCGGCGCCGTGGTCCCAGAGGTCGACCATGTAGTGGGCGGCCGGGAACTTCTCGGCGGCCCAGCGCATGAACTCGTAGAGCTGGTCCGCGCTGCCCATGTCCACGGCCGGCAGTTCCTCGATGACGGGCGAGCTGACCTCGCCGGTCTCGGAGCGCTGGATGAGCATGCGTTTGGTGGGCTTGCCGAGGGAGGCCCACTGCACGACGATGTTGACGCGGTCGTTGGAGCCGACCTTCTCCATCTGCTTGATGTTGACCTCGCCGAAGTCGTCGAGGTTGTTGTGGCCGTTGAGGAAGACCATGAAGGTCCATTCCTTGGACTCGGTCTTCTGTTTGGTGCCGTCGAAGAGGGCGGAGGCGGCGAGCTCCTTGGTCTGGCCTTGCGGCTTGGGCTCGGCCGCGGCTTGCAGGGAGCCAAGGGAGGTCTGGGCCTGCGCGGCATCGGCAGGCAAGGCGGCGGGGGCGGCCAACGGGGCGGCGGGCTTGGCTGTGATGAGAGCCGCTTGCGGCTTGGCCGCGGGCAGAGCGGAGATGATCGCGGCGGCCGTCTGCATGATTTGCGCCGGGGCCGCCTGGACCGCGGGGGCGGAGAGGCCTGAGACCGGGGATAGGCTGAGACGGCCTGAGCCAAGGGACTGGGAGCCGAGGCTCATGGAGCCTGAGCCTAGCTGGGTCATAGCGGAGCCGACTGCCACAGGGACGGAAGCCGACGGCGTGGCGACGGGCGCGACCAGGACGTTGGCCGCGTTGACCACGGGGCAAAGGAGGAATTGGGCGATGAGCAGAATGGTGGATACCGATTTCATAGCCCCATCCTACTGCAAAGGACATGCCACGGGAATGAGTCGATGGGGGAAGGCGAGCGCAGGCTTTGGGCCCGGATGCGGGTAGCCCAGAATGCCTACAGCCCTCCCCTTGGGATGAGAGGCTCGCTGCCTGAGCGCGGCGGATCCTTCAGCGCAGCTGCGCCGACGCCGTCTCTACGGCGCCGGAGGCGGACTCGTTGAGCTCCCTGACCTTCTGCTCGGCGGCTCGCCCCAGCGCCCGGGACATCCGGTCTCGGCGATCCTGCTCGGCCTTCAGCTGGTCCCATAAGCCCTTGGTCTGAGCCTCAAGGCCACGGGCCTGGGGGGCCGGAGCCGAATCCACCTTCAGCTTGGTGATCTTGGCTTCGTTCTCCGTGATCTTGGACTTCAGATCCGCGATCTTCTGTTCCACCGCCGCGAGCTTCTCCGAGGCCGATCTCAACCATGCCATGAAGTCGTCGTGCGCCTTCTGGTACGAATCCGCGACAGGCTGGAGCTTCGCCGCGCTGGCCTGCAGCGGCTTCTCCACCGGTTTTTCCTCGGGAGCCTTGGCCGGCTCCTCCTTCGGCTTGGCCTGAGCGGGCTTCTCCACCGGCTTGACCTCGGGCGCGGCGAGGGCCGTGGTCGGCGCCGCCGGCGAGGCCGCGGGCGCCTCCGGAACCGCCGCCGAAGCCGTTGGCGCGGGCGCGACAGCCGCCGGGGCGGAGTCCTGGGAAGGTTCGGCAACTGCCGGCGCGCTCACTTCGCCGGCGCGCGACGCGGCGGCGCAAATGGACAGGGCTAAGACCAGAAACAGCGCGGTGTATCGGCTCATCTTCTCCCTCCTGGGCAGGCTGGACGCCTCAATGATCATTCTACAACAGGTGGGGCGCAGGCGAAACAACCCTGTTTGGCACCTTTCACATCTCCGCCTCTGGACAGCAGCCAAGCGATGAGCGGCGGGAAGGCCAGGATGCAGCCGTTGACGTAGATGGAGTGCGGCACCACGGTCCAGCGGCTGTTGAGGATGGACACGGCCAGCTGGACGCCGAGGAACACCGTGGTCTTTCCGAGCCGCAAGGCCAGCGCATGGTACTTGCGCGACATCGCATCCATGAGGCTGCGCTCCCGATGCGTGACCATGTACACGAACATCTCGATGAGCGCGAAGTTGCTCAGCAGGATCATGCTGCCCATGCCGGTCAAGAAGACGGCGGGAAGGCTGGGCAGCGGGCCCGGGCGCATGTTGACCCCGTCCAGGAAATCGAGGTCTCCGAAGTCGAACTGCGAGATGCCGATGTAGGCGACCATGCCGAGGTACCAGGCGACGAGGGCCAGCCTGTGGATGGCCTGCAGGCGGCTGCCTGCCGCGGGCCTGAAGAAGACCAGCGTGGAGCCGGCCAGGCAGACCGCGAACCAGGTCCGATCGATGGGCGGCGCCGGCGACTCGAGGTGATGGATGTCCATGTGGCTGACGGCGAAGACGTACCAGAAGAGGATGGTGAAGGACAGGATGTGATAGGGGGTCAGGACGGGAAGGATCTCCTCGAAGAACAAGGGCATGACGAACAGGCCGAAGAGGAATATGGTGCAGGACAGGACCCCGTAGTCGCCGTGGGCGACGAACGGAGCGCTGATGAGATAGAAGACGAGCACGAGGACGGGCACGGCCAGGAGCCGGGCCCGGTCCTTCTTGACTCTCCAGAGCAGGGGCAGGAAGGACGCGGCGAACATCCCCGCAAATAGGGAGATGAACAGGGGCAGGAAGTCGTGGGGGCTATGGGGCGTACGCTATGATAGCAAACCGCCGTCGGAACGGACTCCAGCCGCGGCCCTTGATTTGCGGCCTATGCGGGGTTACTATTAGGCGCGCGGGGCTGTGGATGAAGAACGTCTTTGTGACCTTGACGCTGGCGGCCCTGGGGGCCATGCCTGCCCGGGCAGGGGTGGAACAGGGCGACATGACCCCGCTGATGTCAGCGGTCTATGGAGGCCATGACAGGGCGGCCCTGGCCCTGCTCGACTCGGGCGCGGACGTCAACGCCAGGACCAAGCAGGGGATGACTGCCTTGATGTATGCCGGCATCAGGGGGCGGGCGGCGGTGTCTGCGGCGCTGATCAAGAAGGGCGCCGAGGTGAACGCGCAGGCCGAGTCGGGTCTGACCGCGCTGTTGTGCGCGGTCCTGTTCGAGCGGGCGGGGCTGGCTCAGATGGAAGCGCTCATCAAGGCCGGGGCCGACGTGAATGCGAAGGGGCCGCCGAAGGGCACGACGGCTTTGATGTCGGCGGCCAACGACGACCGGGTCGAGGTGGCGCGGCTGCTGATGCGCTCCGGCGCGGATGTGAACGCCCAGCAGGGTGGGGGCGGCTGGACGGCCTTGATGCGGGCGGCGGTGACGGGGTCGGCGGGAGTGGCTAGGCTGCTGATCGAGGCGCACACCGACCTTGGCGTGAAGGACGGCCACGGCAGGGACGCGCTGGCTTTGGCTCAGAAGCACGGGCATGCGAAGGTAGCCAGGCTTATCCAGGATGCGGGCCGGGCTCGCTGAATCCTGAGAGGGCTATCGCGCTTGTGGCGAGGGGGCGACTGCACTAATCTCCATTATTTTGGGCGGGCTGCGCCCAGGCGTGGGTCGCGAAGAGGGCTGGGAGCGAGAGTTTGGCGATTGCATTTGTGAATGTCAGATTGATCTCCCCAATTCCGCCGCTTTGCTTCCACGACCTTCTTGGCCGCGGGCTAGTTTGAGGGATTTTTGACTATCGAAAGTTATAGTATCCCTACATGAAACGGCTGGTCCTGGGCATCGCCGCCTTCGGCTTCCTCGCCTTGATCGGGGCGCAGTCCTTCCATAGCCACCAGGGCGCGGTCCGCGACGACTGCCAGCTCTGCGTGCTCGGAGCGCAGAGCGTCCGGCAGGCACCGACCGCGGTGGCCGCCCCCGTCCCGGCCCAGTTCAGCGAGCCGCTGCCCCAGGAATCCGTGGCCAAGCCTCGGGCGTCTTGCCATCGCGAATCTCCCGCGCGGGGCCCGCCGGCATCCTGACCTTCCCCAAGCCCGCAGTCCAGGCGGTTCTCTCCCTGTTTACGGGAGACCTTCGGTGATCACAAACTGAGAGGTATCACATGCGATACACATTGTTTTCCATACTCCTGCTGCTGCCCCTTTCGGCAGCGGCGCAAAACGAAGCCAGTTCCGGGGCCCCGAGCACTTTGCTGCAGCGGGTCAACGACCTGGAGCAACGGCTCGGAAAGATCGAAGGCGCCCCGGCCAAGACCTCCATCTCGGCCTTCAATCCGGCCATGGGCTTGGCCATCGACCTTGCCTACACCCACGGCCCCAACGACAGGTCGAACTTCCTGTTCCGCGCCGCGGAAGTCGGCATCGAGGCGCCCGTCGATCCGTTCCTCAAAGGCTGGGGCGTCATCACCGGCTCCCAAAGCGGCGTGGACGTGGAGGAGGCCGCCTTGCAGACCACCTCGCTGCCTTACAACCTGACGGTCACGGGAGGCCGGCTCTTCGCCTCCTTTGGCCGCCTGGCTCATTTCCACGACCACGAGTTGCCCGTGACCGACCGGCCGAAATCCCTGGACACCTTCATAGGCGGAGAGACCCAGGCCGACGGCGTGGAGGTCTCATACCTCTTCCCCACGGACATATACATTAACGCCACGGCCGGCATGTACAACAAGCTGGGCGCGGACAACGCCCGCGCCGACAACGCGGTGGCGCGTTCGCTCGAGAACTTCACCTACCTGGGCCACCTGAACAGCTATCACGACCTCGGCGACGACCACTCCGTCGAGCTGGGCGTGGACTCGGCCTGGACCCCGAAGCGCTGGGTCACCGACTCCACGGGCCTCATCAACACGCGCAGGAACACCTGGCGCACGCTCAACGGGGTGGACCTCACCTACCGCTACCACCCCGCCCAAGGCGGCATGTACCGGGGAGCGGTCTGGGGCACGGAAGTGATGCAGAACACCGAGATGCGCTTCAACACCGCCCCCGACCCCGCCAACGGCAACGCTCCCTTCAACCTGCCCACGGACCGGGTCCGCGCCTATTCGGGCCTCTCTTACGTCCAGTTCAAGCTGGGCCCGCGCCTGCACCCGGGCGTGCTGGTGGACCTGACCGAGGACCTCGACCAGGCCCGCAAGATCACCCGGACCTACTCAGGCTTCCTGAGCTGCGACGTCTCCGAGTTCCAGCGCCTGCGGGTCGTGTATTCGCACCAGATGGACAACGTTCCCGGGACGCGGGGCGCCGACATCGTCTCTTTGCAGTGGACCGGCATCATGGGACACCACGTGCACGGCTTCCGCGACCGCTAGACCATGAACTTTGAATCTATGGAGAACCCCATGAAAATCAAATCGCTGGCGCTGTTGACGGTCCTGATCTGGGCGGCATCTTCTTCTAGGAGCTATGCCGCCCACCAGTTGCGCATCGTCGCGACCATCCCGGATCTCGTCGATATCACGCAGCGCGTCGGCGCGGACCTGGTCAAGGTCGACGGCCTGGCCAGAGGCACGGAGGACATCCACCAAGTGGTGATGAAGCCGAGCTTCGTGACCAAGCTCAACAAGGCGGATGCGGTCGTGTATCTGGGCCTCTCGGTCGAGCACGCCTTCCTGCCCGGCCTGCTCGACGTGGCGCGCAATCCCAAGATGCGCCAGGACCCGGTCAGCCAGGGCTGCATCGGGGAGGGCTGCATCGATTGCTCCGAGGGCCTGACCGTGATGGAGAAGCCGACGAGCTTGAGCCGGGCCGAAGGCGAGATCCACCCGCAGGGCAATCCGCACTACAATGCGGACCCCGAGGACGGGGTGCTCATCGCCAAGAATATCGCGGCCGGGCTCTCGCGCATCGACCCGGAACACGCAGACGACTACCGGAAGAACCTCAAAGCCTACCTGGCGGAGTTGGAGCCGAGGATCGCGGAGTGGAAGAAGCTGGCCGCTCCCCTCAAGGGCCTCAAGGCGGTCTCTTTCCACAAGGACGTGTGCTATCTCGGTCGCTTCACGGGCATCGACTTCGTCGACACCTTGGAGCTCAAGCCGGGAGTGGCGCCTACGCCCACGCACCTGGAGGCTCTGGTCAAGGAGATGAAGGAGCAGAGAATAAAGCTCATCGTTCGGGAACAGCAGTACGATGCCAAGACCTGCGAGTGGCTGGCCGAGAAGACCGGGGCCAAGATCGCGGTCATCGGCACCATGGCCAACTCCTTTCCAGGGGTCGACACCTTCGAGAAGCTCTCGGAACACAATCTCAAAGCGCTCCTGGGAACGCTGGGGGGCAAGGGCTCGTGAGCGGACTGCTGGCCGCGGTCCTGGGGCTATGCGCGCTGGGCTCTTTCGCCCAGCAGCCCCAGGCCGCAGCCGTTGGTCCGGCCGCGCGGGCCCGCAGCCTGGCCGTGGCGGCTGAGAGCTTCGTCCCGCGTCTGGAAGAGCTGGGCCGGCGCTCCTGGAAAGCGGGATTCAAGGGCGGCCAACTCGACGACGACCTTTGGCAGTTGGCGCGCCAGATCCGCCGCCATCGGCAAGAGGTCCAGGCCTTGGCCCGAGAGGCAAAGGACCTCAAGCCTGAAGACGCGCCCGAGCTCCTCAAGGCCGCCGCGGCGCTGCGGGAGAAATCCGTTTCCCTGCAAAGCGCGGCAGAGCGGGGTTTCGAGAAGGATTTTCGTCCCCATGGCTTCACACACCAAGGGTGGAACATCAAACGCGAAGCTTCCCGAAGCTGCAAAGCCGCCGAGGAGATCGAAGCCTCCGTCGAACCAAGATCCAACAAGGCCCTAAGACTCTGATCCGTTCCCAAGCGCGAACACATGAGGACCTATTTCCGGGAAACAGCGCTGATAGTCGCGGGCACCCTCGCGGGCCTGGCGCTCATGGAACTCGGGCTGCGCGCTTTCTTCAGGACGCGCGTGGATTCCCTGACCGCAGGCAACATCTATCTCGATGCAGGGACCTGCAGGATGTGCCGTTATTCGGACCGGTACGGCTATGAGCTCATACCGAACGCGCAGGACGGCGTCAATACGCTGGGCATGCACGACCGGGAGCGCTCCATCGTCAAGAAACGCGGCGTATTCAGGCTCATGGTGCTCGGCGATTCCATCACCGAATACGGCAGATGGACCAAGTACCTCGAGGCTCTGCTGAACCGGCACGGCAGCTATGAAGTCATGAACTGCGCTGTCAGGGGCTGGGGCCTGTACCAGTATCACGCCTACGCGTTGCGCAATGTCGCAACGCTGAAGCCCGACCTTGTGCTCTTGGCGCTCTGCCTCAACGATGTGGAAAGCGCGGATGTCGTGCACACCATCCTCGCTGACAAAGGCACCGGCAAGGTCAAGAGCTATTTCCTTAAAGGCAGCTGGAAAGACGGCAACCGGACGTTGACCATCTCCTATAATCGCTATCTGTTCGAGCATTCGTATGCGTACCGGCTGATCTTCTCCCGCTTTTTCTTCGCACGCTCGCTGGACCAAGCGCTGGCACGGTCCCATGAGCCGGCGGTACGGAAACTGCGCGAGATCAGGAATAAGACGAACGGCCATGTTCTGGCTGTCATCTTCCCGTATCTCAAGCCATTGGGCACTTACTCCGGGTATGAACGAAGGGAATATGAGTCGACCAAGTCCTTCCTTGCTGAAGCCGGCATAGAGTCCATCGACCTTACCCCCGACTTCAACGCGTACCAGCAGGGCATCGTCGCATTCAGAGACGACCCCATAGACCAGATCCATTTCAATGACCGGGCCAACAGGATGAAAGCGGAGCTTTTGCATCAACGGATCAGCCTGTATCTGCGACGCTCCCGGACACATTTGACCGGGACTTGAGGCGCCGGGGCCATACTATATAGACTTTCGGACAGCGCGGCCGCGCCTCGCCGCGCAGGTGTCTCATGCCGGCAACTAGCGACCTTTACGCCGAGCTGATGATGGAGTACTACCGCTTGGAGGAATCCCTCCTGGCGGAGGCCTCTTCAGGTCTAGCCGCGGCCAAGACTCCTGAGGCGGGGCGCGCCGTGCTCGGGCTCGCCGTCTCCCAACTGCGCGAATTCGTGCTCAGGGCCCTGCAGAGCCAGGCCATGCGGCTCAGCGAGATCAAGGACGCCTTGAAATCGACCGGCGACTCTTTGGCCTCGGCCCAGTTGAGGATGGAAGACATGGAGCGCGAGAACGCCGAGGCGGCCGCGGTCCTCTTCAAGATGAAGGTCCGCAGCGAGTCGTCGCCGCAGGCGGCGCAGGCGCAGGAGTTGGCCGACCGGGTCATCGAGCAGGAGCGGCTGCTCCAGAAGCGCGAAGGCGAACTGGCGGGCCTGCGCAGGCAGGTCCATGATGCCAAGGCCGAACGCGAGTCCCTGTTGCGGCGCCTGGAGGCGGAGGAGCTCCGCGCCGAGGCGCCGGAGCCCGCGGCCGCGCCGCAGACCGGCCCCGAAGTCCTGGAGCTGAATCAGAGGCTGCAGGAGGCGCAGGCGGCACTGCTCCGACTGAGGGCCGACAGCGAAGGTCTGGCGCGCCGCCTGCAGGAAGCCGAGGCGTCGGCCCTGCACAAGGAGGCCGAGCGCGCCGCCTTGGACCAGCGCCTGGCGCAAGTCGAGCCCGCGGCCGTGGCCGAACTCGAGCACCTGGGCGGCCTCCTGGCCGAGGCTCGCGCCCTGGTCAAGCAGCAGGAGGCCGAACTGGCGGCGCTACAGGCTCGGCCGCAGCCGGCCGACGAGGTCCCCTCTTTGAGGGCGCGCTTGGCCGAGCTGGAGCGCCGCCTGGCTGCGGAACCCGTCCCGGATGTCGAAGCCCTGCGCAGCCAGCTCAAAGAAGAGGAGAACTTCCGCAACGGCTTCATCCAGCGCATACACGCCCTGGAGGCCGCGCGCCACCGCGCCCAGGAGGAGGCCAAGGTCGCGGCGGCGAAGATCGCCGCGGCCGAGAAGGTCCCTTGGGCCCAGGAGCGCGCCGCGCTCCTCGCGCAAGTCGGGGGGCTGGAGGTCGAGCTCAACCGCCAGCGCGCGGTCAACGAGAACATCCGGAGCGAATGGACCGAGACCTCGGCCCGCCAGGAGGCGATGCGCCTGGCCGAGATCGCCGGGCTCAAGCGCGAGCTCGAGAAGCTCCGGCCCTCCCGCAAGCCCGGCTAGGTCCGCTCCGATAGCGAGCGCTCGAACTCCTGGAAATCCGGATCGTCCCGGATCTCGTCGAAGTCGCGGGAGCGGAGCTCCTGGGCCGGGTCCGCAAGCCCGTTGCGCACCGCGGTCTTGAGCCACCGCACGGCTGGGCCGGCGTCGCCGCTCGCCGCATAGGCGCAAGCGACATCGCGTGCGATGCCGGGGTCCGGCTGCTCCAGGAAGTTGCGCTTGCCCAGCTTGATGGATTCCCCGTATGCGCGGGTCCGGAAGGCCAGGTCCTGCAGGGCCAGGCGGCTTGGGAAAGAAAGCTCGTCTCCCAGGCTCTTGAGCAGCGGGTAGGCCGCGCCGTAGCGCTTGTCCTCGTAGAGCCAGCGCCCCAATTGCTCGGTCGCGGCCCGGTAGATGAAGCCGGCCTGGGCGCGCTGGCGCAGCTCGATCAAGCGGCGCACGGCCTCCTCTCCCTTGCCGCCGGCCCAAAGCTCCTGGGCCGCCTCAAAATCCCGCTGCAAGCCCGGGTCCTCGTCCTGGGAGGTCAAGGTCAAGGACTGCCTCCAGCTCCGGTACGCGCCCGCCGCGAACACGGCCGCGATCAGCGCGTTGGTGCTGCTTCCCAGGAGCCAGAAGCCCGCCGCCATCAGGACCGCGGCCGCCAAGCCGACGGCGTGCGAGATCCTCAGCCCCCGCAAGCCCAGGCCCGCCTGCAGCATGGTCCGGACCAGCATGCCGCCGTCCATCGGCTGCACCGGCAGGAGATTGAACAGGCTGAAATAGAGGTTGACCCTCGCCAGCGCGAGCAACAAGAACAGAACGCGGGGAGAGCGCGTGAGCTGAAGCCCCGCATGGGCCCCGGCCGCTTTGGAGGCGAGCCAGGCCAGGGCCAGGCCCGTGATGCAGCCGCTGGCCTGGATCGAGCATCTCTGCCAGGTCTTGAAGGCCTCTCCCTGCCTCGCCCGGGTGGTGCCGCCGAAGCCGTGCAGTTCGATGTCCGCTCCCGAGCCGAAAGCCAGTATGGTCAGGGCGTGCCCCGCCTCGTGCGCGAAGACCGACGACGCGATGGCCAGCATCCAGAGGAGGGCGACGTCGGCGCTCCCATGGCCGGCGTACCAGCCGAAAACGGCGACGATGACCCAGAAGGAAGGCCGCACGCTCAGGCTTATCCGGCTTCCCGGCAGGGGGACCCGCATCGGGGCAAGACCCGATCAGCCCACCAGCAGGAGCAGGGCCATGAAGCCCACGCCGGCGGCGATGAGCAAAGAGTGCCAGAAGGCCGAGGACAGGCTCACCTTCTCCTGCAGCTCGGGGACCAGGTCCGACCCCGCGATATAGATGAAGCCCCCGGCCGTGATGGGCAGGATCACGTCCGAGAAGCCCTGCAGCACGGGCCCCAGGAGCAAAGCGACGACGCCGCCGAGGATGGCGGTCAAGGCCGAGAGGAAGTTGCACAGCAGGGCCCGCCGCACGCTCAGTCCGCCGTGCACGAGGATGGCGAAATCCCCGATCTCGTGGGGCACCTCGTGGAAGACGACCGCCAAGGTCGTCGTGATCCCTATCGGGATGCTCACCCCGTAGCTGGCGCCGATGAGCATGCCGTCGATGAAGTTGTGCGCGCCGTCCACGATGAGGATGAGCGGGACCAGGGGCTTGACCCGCGCGGGCTTCGCGAAAGCGCTGCCCTGTCCCCAGCGGATGAACTTCTCCCCGATGAAGAAGATCAGGATGCCCAGGAGCACCCAGAAACCGGTCGCCGGTCCCGGACCCAAGGTCTTGAAGGCCTCGGGCAGGATATGGATGAAGGCGTCGCCGAAGAGGGCGCCTACCGCGAAGCTCACCAGGAGGAAGAGGATCTCCCGGAGCCGCTCCTCTTGCAGGGAAAGCGTGAATACGCCCATCAGCGAGAGCAGGCTCACGAGGACCAGGCTCGTGATCGCCCAAAGCCAGGTGGCGGCCATAGCTGAGAGTCTACGTTATTTTGGATAATCTTGGCTTGATGAAGGAGCCGCTGATCCGCTTCAAGCACGCGAGCCTCGGCTACGGCAGGGTCCCGGTCCTGACCGGCGTCGATCTGGAGATCCCGGCTCAGGCCTGCGTCGGGATTCTGGGCCACAACGGCTCGGGCAAGACCACCTTGCTCAAGACCATCCTGGGCTTGATCCCCTGCATGAAAGGGCATCCCGTTTCCCATGGGCTCGGCCTGGCCGCGCCGCGCTTCGGCTACGTCCCTCAGAAGGAACGGCTGGACCCCATCTACCCCCTCTCCGCCTACGACGTGGCGGCGCTGGGAGCCTATCGCCGCTTGGAGCTCTTCGCCAAGCTGCGCGGCCGCGACCACCGGCAGCTCATCCAACGCTGCCTGGCCGACTGCGGGGCGGCGGGCCTGGCCGGCAAGGCCTACAGCGACCTCTCAGGCGGACAGAAACAGCGGGTCCTCATCGCCCGCGCCCTGGCGGCCGAGCCCGAGGTCCTGGCCCTGGATGAGCCTTTGGCCGGCATCGACATCACGACCCAGAAAGCCCTGCTCAAGCTCCTCCAGTCGCTCAAGGAGCAGCGCGGGCTGACCATCCTGATGGTCAGCCACCGCGTCCAGGCCGAGAAGGGGCTGTTCACCCACATCATCTGGTGCGATGAAGGCCAGGCCGTGATGGGCACGACGGAGGAGATGCTCGCCCACGGCGGCAAGCTCAGCGAGATGTTCCGGGGCGAGCTATGAGCCAGCTCGTGGCCATGCTCAAGCCGGACTTCCTCCTCCACCACGCCCTCTATGGCAGCGTGGCGATGGGCTTCGTCTGCCCCTTGGTGGGAGTCTACTTCCTGCTGCGGCGTCTGGTCTTCTGGGGCGTGGCTTTGCCCCAGGTCTCGGCCGCCGGCATCGCCTTCTCCTTCATGCTGCAGGGTCTGGGCCTATCCATCCTCGCCGGCTCCGAGACCCAGGAGAAGCACCTCGCCATCGTCGCGTCGCTGCTCTTCACGGGCTTGAGCATCCTGTTCCTGGCCTTCCTGGAGCGGCGCGGCAAGGGCGTCTCCGAAGGCCGCATCGGCTCTCTCTACGCCCTGGCCTGGGCCGCCTCCATCCTGTTCGTGGCCTGGAACGCGGCCGGCGAGACGGAGATGCTGGGCCTGCTCAAGGGCGAGATCGTGGCCATCTCGGAGAGCGACTTCCACGCCATGCTCGACATCTTCGGTCTGATCGCGGCCTGCATGTTCCTCTTCCAGAGGGAATTCCTGCTCGTCTCATACGACCGGGACATGGCGGTGACCTTGGGCCGCAACGTGCTGGTCTGGGACATGCTCCTATATCTGATCGTGGGCCTGACCGTATCGCTGGGAGTGATGACCGTGGGACCGCTGGTCATCTTCGGCTTCTTGGTGGTCCCGCCCATGGCGGCCCTGCCCTGGGCTCGGGGCATGACGTCCTTCTCGGTCCTGGCCTCTCTGTGCGGCGGCGCCAGCGCGCTCGCCGGCTTCGACGTCTCCTACTCCTACGACTTGCCCTTGGGCCCGGTGGTGGTCTGCGTCGCCTGCGCCTTCCTGGCCCTGTCCTGGCTCGCCCAAGCGGCGCTCGGGCTCAGAGGCCGCCGGGGCTTGGTCGGGCGCTCCGGCGCCTAGGCTAAGGCTTCGGCGCCGGGGGCAGCCAATCCTTGGGCACCACGACGAGGTCCAACAGGACGACCTCTTGGCTGACCGCGAACAGGACCCGCGCGGGCTCGAGATAATCGTCCCTCTGCGCCAGCACGGCGCGGCGCTGGGACTCGGAGCGGGCGCGCAGCGGCGGGATGAGGTCCTCGAACTGCCCCTGGTACCCCTCGGTCGAGACGGAGACCGAGACCTGGTCCGCCGCCTCGGAAAGGTCGCAGGTGTAATGCCCGTTCAAGTCGGTCGGGCATGTCGCAGCCACGCCCGTGGCCCCAGGGGGACCGAGCGCCAAGATCACCTGCGCTGCGGCCAAGGGCTTCTTGTTGGCAAGGTCGTACACCACACCGTAGAATCTCCGCTTCCCAGGGCCTGCGGCGGGCGGGACGGGCGCGGGCTGCGCCTCGGGATCGGGGACAGGGGCGGTCGCGGCCGCAGCTGCGGCCGCGCCTCCCGGGCCCGCAGCCTTTGCGGCCGCCGCAACGTCGGCCGCCGCCGCCGCCCTGGCGGCCGCGGCGGCGGCCCGGCGGTCCACGGCCATCCGATGCAGCGTCCAAGCGCCCCAGACCGCGGCGAGGAGCAGGCCGCACAGGAGCAAGAGCACCGGATGGCGCTGCCGCGGAGCCGGCCGGTCCTCATCAAGATCCTCCTTGTAGAGGTCCTTCTCATCGTACTGCATGCTCAGTCCCCCAGTCCCGACGCCGCCCAGACGAGTCCGACCAAAACCACCAACCCGCCGGCGGCCTCGGCCAGGCCGCTGTGCAAGACAGCGCCGAGCCCCGCGATGATGAGCCCCAGGGTGCCGACCCCCGCGCCGCGGGCCGCGGCCGGATGGCTCCAGTCCTTGGCCCGGACGATGGCGGCGTAGAGGAAGGCGCCCACGCCCGCGGCCGCGGCTCCCACGACGGCCCAGGCGAAGACGCGGCCCAGCCAGGAATCAGGCATCGGCCGCTATTCTACCAAAACGCGCCGCCCAGACGCCTGAGCGTCTGGGCGGCGGTTGCGCGGACGGCGGGAACCTCAGGACACGAGACTGAGCACCCAGCTGGTGAAGCGCCGGGCGAGAGTGACGACCGTTCCCGGGTTCTGGGGCAGCGTGATGCCGTGGATATTGGCCACGGCGCGGATATCGGCCTCATGAGGCATGTTGCCGTTGGCGTCCATGTCGGAGAGCAGCACCTGGGCCATGGCGGCCGGGATGTTGGAGGCCTTGGCGAACATGGTCGGGAGGATCAGCGCCTCGGCCAGAGCCGCTCCGGCCGCGTCTCCCATCTTGGCCATGAAGGCCTTGCGCAGCTTCCAGGCGAAGCCCTGCCAGGCCTGACCCTGGTCGTGGACCTCATCGTTGTCGCTGTACTGGTAGGTGTTGTCGCCGTGGCGGATGTAGTCGACGGGCTTGCCGTCCGGTCCCGGCCGCGGCTGCTTGAGGAAGTGCTCGCCGATGATCGGGTTGTTCAGGAGGAACATGGAGACGATGTCGCCCCAGCCCTCGGAAAGACCGCCGTTGACGATGCCGCCGGTCATGTCGTCCCAGTAGTGGCCGTACTCGTGGTCGGCGACGGTGTCGTAGGCCGAGTTCACGCAGTTCTCGCTCGACTTGAAGAAATTCAAGCTCGGGCGGCCCGGCGTGTAATAGGCGTTGCATTCATCATCGACGTTGGTGCGCACGACGATGGGCTTGCTATCCATCTTGTCGTTGGTGACCTTGTGCGTCTTGAGGAAGTCGTAGGCCAGGTTAACTTTCTGGAAGGCGCTGATCTGGGCCAACGCGTTCTCGTCGTTCAAGGTCGAGTTTGGGTTGAAGACGACCTTCAGGCCGGTGTCGCCGGGCTTGACCGTGACGTTGACGGACATGGTCTTGCCGGAGCTGTCCTGCAGGTCCACGTAGGGGCCGGACAGCTTCGCGGTCAAGGTCAGGCCCTCCGGCCCGACCTGGAGCGGCGAGTCGGTCTTGAAGCCGCCGTCCTTGTCGGTCACGTAGGTCTTTCCGCCGATCTGGACCTTCAGATTGCTCAAGGCGATCTCCTTGAGCTCAGCGGTGGGCAGGATCGGGCCATGGTCCACGGCCTTGCCGGTGACCGTGCCGGCCACTCCCTGCGCGTCCGCGCCCGCGCGCGGGTCCCAGGCGAAGGCCTCGCCCGAGACCACGTCAACGGCCAGCATGATCGGCCCTGGGCCGTTCTCGATGAGGTAGATATTGGCCGCGTGCCAGGCGCCCTTGACGTAGACGATCTTCTTCTCCAGGAAGGTGGCCTCCAGGCCGTACATCTGGGTGTAGACGCCCAAGCGCTCCAGGGCCTTGTCCTTCAACTGGTCGTCCGGGAAGCGCGGGGTGGTGTCCACGGAAGTCTTGGGGTAGAGCTTGGCCATGGCAGCCATGACCACGGGCCGGTTCTGGATCACCTTCATGGTGAAGCTCAGGCCGGTGCCGTGCATCACGATGCCGCCCTGCTGCTGCTGGAAGTAGGCGTAGATGGTGTCGGCTTGATGGCCGACTCCCGCGATGCGGCGCACATGGATGGTGGCCAGCTGCGAGCTGGAGATCCCGTACTTGACCGGATCGGCGTCCACCATGGCGCGCAGGGCGCGCTCCACGTCCGCCTCATTGGTCGGGTCGGCCTTCAGGATGGTGGGGCCGGAGCTGAAGATGTCCGCGCCGGTGGAGAGCACGCCGGGCAGGTCGAAGTTCTCGATGGAGACGCCCTTGCCCTTGCTGGTGTCCGGCGCCGAGGGGGCTTCGTCGAGGACCATGCCCTGCGGCAGGTTGGTCTTCTGCGGCAGGATGCTCGCGACCGCGCCGGGCGCGGCGGGCTTGGAATTGTCGAAGACCCGTCCGAGGTTGAGCTTGGCGGCGATGGCCGAGGCCAGGCGTCCGATGAGGCTCTTACGCTGGACGGGGGCCGCGACGGGGTCGGCGGAAGCCTCGGCGGAAAGGGCAGCCAACTGGGCCTGCGGGGCCTGGGCCGGAGCCGCTAAGACCGGACCGGCGGCCACGACGGAAGCGCCGGGGCCCTCGACCACGGCCGCGACGGGGGCCGCGGGGGCGGCCGCCTCGGGAGCGGCGAAGGTCATGGCGGCCTGCGCGCCGGGAGCCGCGACGATCGGGGTCTGCGGCAAGGCCAAAGCCCCGCTGAGGCTGAGACGGGAGGCCGGGGTCAGGAGGGAACCGTTGCCGAGATTCTGGGAAGCGGCGTTGACGGGAAGGCCGGTGATCCCTCCAGGCACGGCGCTCTGGGTGACCTGAGTCTGCACCGCCACGGCCGAGAAGACCGGCAGGGGGACGGAGGTCAGGGTCAGGACCAGAGAGATGAGGACGGCGGGTAGCTTGCTGATGTTCTTCATGGTAAGCCAATTCTATCGCAACCGCCCGGCGCGCGTAGTGAGTCCTTGGGGCAAGAGGCCCTCGGCATGAGGCCCAGGGATTTCCGGGACCAAGGACTCACCTTTTAAGTAGAATGGCCGCATGCCCATTTTGGCCGTCGGCCAGCCCATTCCCCCTCTTCGCCAAGCCCTGGAGGCCGTCCCCGTCGAAGAGAAGGGCCAGCCGCTGTTCCTGCTCCAGGACCTGGAGGGCATCGCGGCGCAGGCGGTGGCGCTCTCGCCCGCGGGCCTGGCCCTGGCCGCCTGCTTCGACGGCAAGCGCTCGGCCGCCGAAGTGGCCGCGGTCTTCGCCAAGAACACCCGGCATCTGCTCAAGACCGAGGAGGTCCTCGGGCTCGCCCAGGACCTGGAGAAGAGCCTGCTTCTGGAGACGCCGCAGACCCAGGCTCTGCGCCGCAAGGTCCTCCAGGAGTTCCGCGACTCGCCGGTGCGCAAGGCCAGCTCGGCGGGGCGGACTTATCCGGACGAGGCGCTCGCTTTGTCCAAGATTCTGGGCGGCTTCTTCAAGGACCCCAAGGGTCCGGGGAAAGAGCCCGCGGCCGAGCCGGCCGAGCCGGCGCCGCTGGGCTTGATCGCGCCGCACATCGACTTCGAGCGCGGCGGCCCGGCCTACGCCTGGTCCTACCAAGCGCTCTCCGAGACCCGGCCTCCCGACGCGGTCGTGGCCCTGGGAGTGGCGCACATGTCTCCCAATTCTCCCTGGGTGATGACGCCCAAAGCCTTCGCGACCCCCTACGGAGACGTCGCCCTGCACCAGGGGCTCTATGATGAGATCCGCTCGGCCTTGTGGTACGACCCGCGCGACGACGAGTGGGTCCACCGCAACGAGCACTCGCTGGAGCTCCAGGCCGTGTGGCTGCGCTATCTCTGGCGGGAGAAGACCCCGCCCTGGGTGCCCATCCTGGTCTCCTCCTTCGAGCGCTTCGCGGCCGAGCAGCCTCCCTCCCAGGTCGAGACGGTGGAAGGCGCCTTGAGGAAGATGGGCGCCGCCCTGCGCCGCCGCGCCCTCAAGGGCGAGCGAATCATGGTCCTGGCCGGAGTGGACCTCTCCCATGTGGGACCGCGTTTCGGAGACCAGGAGGACGTTACACCTGAGGCGAAGAAGCTGGTCGAAAAGGATGACCGCGCCAGTCTGGAGCACGCCCTTCGCCTGAAGGCCGACGACTTCTATCTCTCGGTGGTCAAAGACGGCAACAAGCGCAAAGTCTGCGGCCTCTCCGCGCTCTACACGGCGCTGCGCCTGCTCCAGGCCCTGGCCGGCGACGCGCCCGGAGCTGGGAAGCTGCTGGCCTACGGCCAGGCTGACGACCCGGCCGGAGGCTTCGTCTCCTTCGCCAGCGCCATTTTCCCGGCCGGCGGAGCGTGATTCAGAGGGACGGCAGGCTTTCCTCTATATAGGGGACATCCACGAGCCCGCGCAGCGCCGGGCTCTTCCACCAGCCGCGGTCGGTCTCCAGGATGACCTGGCCGCCCCGCCGCATCAAGATCGGGAGCTCCCAATTGAAAAGCACGACCATGTCGCCCTGCGCCACCTTCAACAAAGCCATGAGCACCCGGATGAGATTGAAATTGCCGGCGTAGCCGTCGTCGGCGTTGTAGACCGACAGGTCCAGGCGCACCACCAGGTCGGCCTGCGAGATGAAGCCGTAGGCCTCGCGGATGGCATGGACGCGAGGCGGCTGCGGGCGGCCGGGATGGAGCGTCAATCCGCGCACCTCCCCGATCTTGGCGGCGGCGAGCAGGCCCTCGGCGGGACGCGGGTCGGCGAAATGCAGCTCGTACTCTATCGACATCTATTTGGCCGCGACCGGCAAAGGGACGACTTTCCCGGCCTTGACCAGCGGAGTCACAGTCCCCGTCCGCACCACCAGGATGTCGCCCAGATTTGGGATGGGGTGCTGCAGAGCCTGCGCCTGCAAGGCGCCGAGCTCCACGGAGGAGCCGTCGAGGTTGAGCACGAAGCTGTGCGCCTGGTTCCGGGCGGCCTTGCCTTCCAGAGTGGTCCATATGTTGGCGGCTTTCCCGGTGAAGGGCGAGTAGCAGTCGTGCCCGACGCCGTCGATGAGATAATCCGCCCCGGCGCTGAGGCCGTTCTGGTGCACCCGATAGCCGTTCTGGGCCAGGAGCTGGGCCGCATCGTTCTGCCTCTGCAGGGCCAGCTTGTTGGAGGGGTTCTCCGCCGGGTTGATGGAAGCCGGCGTCCCGGTGAGCTCGCCCTGCCCCGGCACCGGCCCGAAGGCCCGCTCCAGCGGCCCCTTGACGGAGGCGGGCAGGCTGGCGTCCAAGGCCGCGGCGCCCCGGCCCACTCCGAGCCTGCTCATCTGGGCCGAGAGCGCCGAGGTCATGGAGTCGATAGCCGCCCGGCCGGGCTTGGTCTTGCCGACGCCATAGCCGATGGCGCTCATGAGGGCCAAGACCAGGACCGTGCCGCCCACCTGGCCCAGCCGCAGGAGGGATTGCGACTTCTGCAGGGTCCCGACCCCGGCCTGCAACAACGCCCGGCTGGCATCCCAGCCTTCCTTGAACAAGGGTCCCAAGGTCGCGGCCAGCATGCCCAAGGAGGCGAGGCTCACGGCGACCTTGGCGACCAGTCCGAAGCCGGAGAGGGCCGACATCACCAGTCCCAGCACGAGGAACATCAGGTTCGTCGCGATTCCTTGGATCGTGCCGAACTGGGCCTTGAAGGCCTCCACGACCCCGGCTATGAGCGGCGCCAAGGTGGGATGCTCCCGGCAAAGCCCCGCGATCTGCGGGTGCGCGCCGAGCGCCTGCCGGCACGGCGCCGCCAAGCGGTCCTTCTCAGCATCCTCTGCAGGCTGCGGAGCCGGAGATTCGCCGAAGGCAGGGACATCCTGCAGCTTCAAGCCCTTCATCGTCCGGCTGGTCCTGGGCGAGGCGGCGCCGCTCCCGCCTGTCGAAGAGACCGCGCCCGCGTTCAGGCGGCCCGCGGCCGTATCCAGGTCCCAGAACCTGCGCCCCTGGGAGCCGTCCACGGCCGCGTTCCAGCGCTGCGGGTCAACGACGGCCTGGGCCTTCTTCAACTCGGCCGGAGGCCGCACCGCCTGCGTGGGGACAGCGCCGCCGACCGTCGTCCCGGGGAACATCCTGCCGAGGAGCGCGGCCACCTCCTCCAGCCGCGGCCGGAAGATGGCGCCGGCCTGTGCCGGGACCTTCGCACGGCCGGCCCTGCACTCCGGAGTGAGCCCGGTCCAGAAAGGCGCCTCCGCCTGCAGGGCCTCGCCCGCGGCCTTCTGGAGTTCCAGCAGGTCCTTCTCGCCAGGCTTGGGCGAGGCCAGCAGTTCTGATATGGATTCGAGCGCGGCGCCCGCCGCGGCATGGTCTTTCTGGGCATAGCCCCCGGCGCGCAGATCTTCGACGGCGGGGGATAGCCGGTTCCAGACGGCGCGCAGATCCGCCCGCGTGGAGGCAGGGTCCGAAGCGCGACCAGGAGCGCTGAGGAGGAGCAGGCAGAGCGCGTACGCCAAGGAGGCTCGGGGTGGCATGGGTTGCCTCGCCTATCCTATATACCCCCGGAATCCGCGGATTTCAAGAGGGCGGTCCGGGAACAGGCCGCTCAAGGCCCCCGTGCGAATGATGACGCCTCACCCAAGGCGCGAGCAGATCGGCCAGCACGCGGTGGCCGGCGGCGTTCAAGTGCATGGCATCCAGGAAGAAGCGGCGGGGGTCCTGCCCCCGGCGCGTCTCCATCTCCGCCGCGAAATCCACCAGGCCGACGCCGGTCTGCGCCGCCACCTCGCGCACGGCCCCCACATATTTCTCATGATCCGCCAACTCTCCCAGAGAGTGGCTCGCGAACCAGCCTTGGCCGGCCTGAGCGAGCCGCGGCTCGGCCGGCGCAGTGATCAGCACGACCTGGGCGCCGGCGTCCCGGGCATCGCCGATGATGCCGCGCAGGTTATCCTTGAACTGGGACAGCGGCACTTGCGCCGCCCAGCGCATCCTTTTGAAGACCGGGCTCTCCGCATCCCACAGGCTGGCTTGGAACCTCAGCAGGAGGCTCGCCAAACGCCAATGGACCGCCCAGCGGCGGATGCCAGCGAACGTCTTCTCGCTGGCGGCGGCGCGCCAATGGTCGTTCCACCCGTAGTAGACCGTGACCAGCTGCGGCCGGAACTCCAGCAGACGGGATGTCCGGAGCCAGCGCCGGCCGGAAAAGGAATTGTGTCCCGGCACGCCGGCATTCATGGTCTCCAGGCCGCGCGCCGACAGCAAAGCCGGATAGGTCTCCGATTCAGCGAGCCTCACGCCGAACGTGCAGGAATCCCCCAGGCTCAGGACCAGGGGCCTCCTGGGCTCGGCTCCCCGCGTCCCGTACGCGCTGACGCGCGCCGGAGCTCCGAAGACCTCCGAAGGGTATAAGCCCGGCTTGGGTCTATAGCGGCACTGCAGATCGTCCAGCGCCCAGCGCGAGCAGTAGCGCCAATGCGGCTGGACTCCCAGCGCGGCAAGACCGAGTTCGGCCAACAGGAATCCCGCGATCAGGCCGGGCAACGCCCATACGGCCCAGCCGCTGAAACGGCCCCGTCGCGACCCTCCCGCCTGGCCTGTCACGAGCATCTTCCCTGTGGCTTGCGAACGCGGGTTCCCGGCAGGGGCCCGCAGTCAGTTCACCTGCAGTCCGAAGAACTCTCCCCCTTCCTTCAGCAGCCGCTGGAGGTGCTCCGGTCCCTGGAAGCTCTCGCCGTAGAGCTTGGCGATGGGCTCGGTGCCCGAGAGCCGGGCCAACAGCCAGGAGTCCTGCAGGTAGATCTTGACCCCGTCGGTATCGCGCACGCCGGTCACCTTCTGGCCGGCCAGCTCCTTCAAGGAAGCGCAGGAAGCCGCGTTCATGGACTTGATCTTCTGGCGCTGAGCCTCGGAGATGGCCACGTCCACGCGGCGGTAGGCAGGGTCGCCGTAGCGGCTGGTCAGGTCCCGGTAGAGCTCCAGGAGGTCCTTGCCCGTGCGCGCCATGACCTCGGCCAGCAGGAGCACGGCGAGGATGCCGTCCTTCTCCGCGGTCCAGCGGTAGATGGAGAGGCCCGCGCTCTCCTCGCCGGCCAGGATGTAGCGGTCCTGCCGGATGCCCTCCACGTACCACTTGAAGCCCACGTTGACCTCGTCGGCCTTGCGGCCCTTGGCCTGCGCGATGCGGTCCAAGAGATGCGTGGTCCCTATGGTCCGGCCCACGGTGAGGCTGGAGGGCCAGGCGGGCCGGTTGTCGAGGAGGTAGGCCGTGAGGACGCAAAGGGCTTGGTTCGGTGTGAGCAGTCCCGAAGTCTTGGTCGCGACGCCGAAGCGGTCCGCGTCCGGGTCCGAGGCGCCGACGAAGTCGTACTTGCCGGCCCGGGCCAGGTCCAAGAGCGGCTTCATGGGATAGACCGAGGAAGGGTCCATGCGGATCTGGCCGTCGTGGTCGCGCGGGATGAAGCCGAAGGTGGGGTCCACGGTCTTGTCGACCACGCGCAGGTTCTTCAAGCCCAGGTCCCGGCGCAGCGCCTCATAATAAGGAATGGAGGTCCCGCCGAGGGGGTGGATGCCGATGCGCAGGCCGGAGCTCTTGATGACATCCAGGTCCACGACCTCGGCCAGCCTCTTGAGGTAAGGGCCGACGAGGTCCGGGACTTCGAGGAGGCCCTGGGCCTTGGCCTTGGCCAAGGACAGGCGGCGGATGGCCTTGGGGTCGTCGAGGCATCCGTTGGCGTACTTTTCGATGACCGAAGTGAACTCCGCTCCAGCCGGGCCGCCGCTGGCGGGATTGTACTTGAGGCCCATGTCCTGCGGCGGGTTGTGCGAGGCGGTCCCGTTGAGGGAAGCCGCGGCGCGGCCCGCGATGATCTCGAGCGAAAAGACGGGCGTGGGCAGGGGGATGTCCGCCAGGCGCACCGGGAAGCCGTTGCCGGCGAGGACCTCGGCGCAGATCTTGGCCGTCTCGGCGCTCATCAGGCGGGTGTCGCCGCCGAGGAGGATGGGCCCCTTGATGCCCCGCTCCGTGTGGAGCCGGGCCACGGCCTGGGCGATGGCTTCGGCGTGGCGGCGGGAAAAGCCTCCGCCCAGCCGGCCGCGATGGCCGGAGGTCCCGAATTTGACCCGCTCGAGAGGGACGCTGGGCGAGTCGAACTCCCGGGCGAAGTGGTGGACGTTGATGACTTCCGGGCTCAAGCGGCCGGCTTCGGGGTGGGGCATGGTTCCTCCTTGGGACGTCCCTGCGCCCGGTATTCTACTACAAGGAGCGGGAGGGCGGCGCCCAGCAGCAGCAAGACGGCCAGGAGATAGAGCCCTCGCCCCAAGGCGATGTACGGAGTCCTCTCCTCCAGCAAGGCCACCGTCGCCACGATGACGCCTTCCTGGCGCGGGGCGATGCTCTGGAGGATGCGGCCCGCGGGATCCACCACCGCGCTCACGCCGCTGTCGGTGACGCGCAGCAGATAGCGTCCGTTCTCCACGGCGCGCATGGCGGCCAGGAGCAGATGCTGGCCGGGCACCATGGTGTCGTCAGCCCAGGCATCGCTGGCCCGGTCCACGAAGAGGTCGGCGCCCAACCGCACGAAACGCCTGGCGTCCTCGGCCATGAAGTCCTCATAGCAGATGAGCACGCCGAGCCGGGCCCGGCCCGGCAGCTCGAGCAGCTTCTGCCGCCGGCCGCGAGCCAGGGCTCTGGTGTTGGGGCTTATCCGGCGCAGGACCGGCAGGAACCTTCCGCAGGGCATATAGTCCGCGAACGGGGTCAGGGTCCTTTTCTCCACGGCGCCCAACGGCCGCTGGGAGGCCCCGTTGAGCAGGCAGATGGTATGCTCGCCGCCCGGATCGCTGCCGACCCCGCAGGAGAGCAGGGGGATGCGGAAGGGCATACGCGCCCGCAGGGCGTCGGCCAGGGGCGAGCCTTCCAGGCGCGGCTCGGATCCGTCCTGCGGCCCGTACTCCACCGGCCCAGGATAGATGTTCCCCGGCCAGATGAGCAGGTCCAGTCCGCCGGAGCCCGCGGCCGGGCGGCTGAGTCGGGTGTAGGCGGGCAGGTTCTGCGCGGCGATCTCGGCCAGGGGCAGGGGGTAGAGGTTGTCGTGCTCATAAGAGAGCGGGCCTTGGACCATGCCCACGCGCAGGGCGCGGCCTTGCGCGATCCGGACGGCCGTCTGCGCGTCGATCTGGCGCATGCGGCGCCGCCCCCAGGCTTCGTTGGCCGCGAGCAGCGCGGCCGCGCCTGCGGCCAAAGCCAGGCGCCGCCGGAACAAGGCCGGGGCCCGGCCCCAAGACTCGAGACAGAGGAAGACCGCCGCGTTGAAAGCCGCGATGAGCCAAGCCAGCCCGGCCATGCCGAGCACCGACACGATCTGCACGGAGGGCAGATGGAAGAACTGGGTGTTGGCCAACTGCGCGGGGAAGAGCATGGGGACGAGGCCCTCGGCCGCCACCACGGCTGGGATGAAGGCCGCGGCTGTGGCCGCCGCCGGGTCGATGGCGCGGCGCCGCTGCCAGGCTTGCCCCAGCCAGCGGGCCGCCCCGCAGGCCAGGGCGAAGATGAGCCCGTGATAGGCGCACATCGCGGCGAACCAGAACGCCGGCTCCGGCATGGGTATGTTGAGCCAGCGCTGCGTGACCCCCAGCAACCAGGGCACGCCGGCGGCGAACCAGGCGCCGCCGAACAGCCAGCCCCAGAGGAAGCTCCGGCCCGGGGTCTCATCCCGGATGGCCCACAGCAAAGGGACAAAAACGAACCAGGATAGCGCCCCCCACGGTCCCGGCCAACAGCCCGCGCCTAGCGCGCAGCCGGCCAGCACCACGAGGCCCGCGCGTCCCAGCCGCCGGACGCGGGAGGCGCCGCAGGCCTGCGCGTCCGTGACCACCTCGACCTCTCGAGGGCCGTGGATGCGGTAGTGGACGCCTCCCCAGTGGATGTCGCTGCTGCAGGCCGAGCGGAGGTAGGTCAGGACGTAAAGAGCCAGGACCAAAGGTGAGTAGAGCGCGGCCAGCAGCGGGAACCGCCGGTAGGCGGGATTTATCCCGGTGAAGCGCTCGGGCAGGAACCTGCGGAAGGTCCGGAACACGAAGTAGAGGTTGAGGGCGTCCGCGAGCAGGGCGTAGGCCGCCAGCGGCCAGGCCCGCTGCCTGACGGCCCAGGTCAGGATCCAGAGCTTGACCAGGAGCTGGACGGCGCCCAGGCCCCAGAAGCGCAGGTCGTAGACGCGGAAATAGAGCACCCATCTGCTGAGGTTGTCGTAGAGCTGGCGGAAATCGAACGATTCCCGGCATACCGTCATGGCGCGGGTGACGAACCGGATCTGCCGTCCCCAGCCGCGGGCCTTCGCGGCGAGGGCCAGGTCGTTGGTGATGGTCCCCTCCCAGATCCCGCGCACCCCCAACTCCTCGAAATCCTTCCGGCGCATGGCCAAGGACGCCCCGTCCACGCCGTCCATGAGGATGAAGTACGGTATCCCGTAGCCCATCCAGGCCATGCGCAGCAGGTTCCACAGCCCCTTGCGCTCCGGCACGTAAAGGAAGGTGCTGGTGGCCAGCACGACCGCGGGGTCAGCCAGGGGGGCGACCATCTCGCGCGCCCAACTCGTAGTGACCTGCTGGTCCGTGACCGCGAACAACAGGACCTCGGCCTGGGGCCTCGCCCGGTCCAGGGCGTAGAACACGTCCGTGATCCACCCGCTCGAGCGGGTGGGCCGCGCGTTGGAGGCCAGGAGGATGGCCGAGGCGCCGCTGCGCTGCGCCAGGAGCGACTTGAGGCGGACGTAGGCCGGGTCGGATTCTGACGGGGTGACGAAGATGAATTCCAGCGCGCCCGGATAGTCCTGATCCAGGAGGGAACGGATGTCGCTCTCGAAACGCTCCGGGGCCCCCTTGCAGGGGAGCAGGACCGCCAGCGACGGGTGGTGCCGGGCGACCGGGGAGGCGAACTCGCGGCGCATCTTGCGGAAGAACATCAAAGTGGAGGCGAACTGCGCCGCGGCCATCGCCGTGGCCGCGCAGAACAGATCGTAGGCTATGAAGCTCACGTGCACGCAAAGACAATACCAAAAAATCCCCGGACGCGCCGGGATGCGGGGCAGCGCCATGTTGGGCAGCGCCATTGACAGATGCCGGAAGGCCTGCCATAATTAATCGAGGACTGGACATGGAACAATCGCCCTTGCCCCCGCTGCGCGGCCGTCGCGACCGCACCACCGTGACCTTGCTCGCCGTGGTGGGCGGGGTGACCGTCATCATGCTCTTGGCAGCCTATCTCATGATGGGCGGCTTCGAGACGCACGGGGGGCGCATCAATGAAGGGTTCCGCTTCGGGTCCGCCACCACGCCGGCCCAGGCCTCACGGCCGCCGCTGAGCCAGCCGGCCTTGCCGCAGGCCCAACCGGAGCAGCCGGGGTCGACCGGGGACTCCTTGGCCTTCGTGACCAACCAAGAATCCTTCCCCCCGGTCGCGGGAAACGTCCCGGCCAAGAAGGTCGCCGCTCAGGCGATAGACCGCACTCGGGAGAAGCAGTTCCTGGCCCAATACGACGGTCAGATCAAGCAGTACCAGGCCCAGCTCAGCGCCATCGGCTTGCGCTACCGGGAGAAGAGACCTATCGTGAAGGAAGTGGATGAAGACTTCTCCAAGTTGACCCGATACATGGCCGTCAAGCGCCGCTACGAGGCCGATCGCGACCTCTATCAATGGGCCCGGGACACGGCCTCCTTGCCGGAGGTCCGCACCACGATCCGCAAGTACCTATCCCGGCCCGAGGCCTGGAGCGTGGCCGTGGACATGGCGATCGATGCGCTCAAACAGCCGCCGCCGGCGCCGATCTACAAGGAGATCCAGCACTTCATGCTGACCGACTCCGTCATGAGCGACATCACTGACGACGTGATGCGCAGCGCCAAGCCCAACATGCCTAACGCGGTCTCGGCCATGGTGGGCAAGGATGTCACCCCGCTGCAGCAGGTGATGACGGGCCTCAACCTTCAAAATAAGTAGCCGCCCGGAGCGGAGCCCCGCGGCGGCTATGCCAACATGTCCCGCGCACCTCTCCAGCGAGGAGAGGCGCGCGCCTGGATCGTCACCCGCCTTGGTTCAGCCGCAGCATCCGCCCTGCGGTTGTTGGCTGGTGTTGCTGTTGCCGGAATTGCTGGTGTTGGTGTTGCTGTTGGTGCTCTGCGCAGAAACACCGATCAGCCCCATTGCGGCCAAGGACACCATGATGACCATCAGCCTGTATATGCTTGTCTTCATCTCAGCTCTCCAGATATCGTCGAACTGCTAACGAAAGTATAGCCCCGCAATCCCCGGCGCGCAATAGGATAATCAGGGTTTACCGATTTTTTATCTTTCTCCACTGCGCAGCAGCCAGGACCACGCCCGCGCCGGACAAGGAGAGCAGGGCCAGGAGCTGCGCGGTGCTCAGGCCGAAGAAGGTGATGCGCCCCGGGTCGCTGGCCCGCAAGAAGTCCTCCCCGAAGCGCAGCAGGGCGTAGAGCGCGACGCTGAGCAGGAAAGCCGACCCGGGCCTTAGTCCCCCCTTGCGGATGCGCGGCGCCACGACCGAATGGAGCAGAAGGAATATGAGTCCGGCGCCCGCGGCTTCGTAGAGCTGCGTGGGATGAAGAGGGACGCCCAACAGAGTGGCCGGGACTCCGCTCATCCTGTCCTTGAAGACGATGCCCCAAGCCCCTCCCGTGGGCCGGCCGTAGCAGCAGCCGTTGAGCAGACAGCCCAGGCGCATGAGCACGAGACCCAAGACCGCCGCGGCCCCCAGAGCATCCGCCACAGGAGCGCTCGCCAGCTTCCGGCGGCGGCAGAACAGGAACGCCGCGGCGGCCGCGCCCCAGAACACGCCGAAGAAAGAGCCGCCCGCCACGCGCCCGTCCAGCAGCCGTCCCAGATTGGCGGCCAGCCCCCGTCCATAGAGCACGGCGTAGACGCCGACGCTCCCCGCGAACACCCCCAGCATCAGGGCGAATATCAAGCCCCAGAAATCCTCCAACGACAGGCCCAGGGCCGTCCTGCGGGACCGCAGGTAGAGCGTCGCGGCCAGGGCCGCCAGCCAGGCGAAGACGGGCGCGGAATGCAGGTCGTAGCCCAGAAAAGACAGGAGTATCGGCTTCATAAGGACTCCGCCGTCAGCCGGGCCGCCTTCAAAGAAGCGAACACGAGCGCCGAGTCCAGGAACATCCCGTAGAGGATGCCCAGCGCGATGCCCCCTTCCCACCGGCCCTGCAGATAGTAAGCCCAGCAGCCATTGGTCGTACCCCAGAAGTCCGCGCAGAAGACGTAGACCAGCCCGGTCACCAGGACGCTGGCATCGCGAGGGTCCGGCCGGTAGAGCAGCGCGGCCGCGAGCAGGGCGAAGACCGCGGCGCTCGAGAGCCGCGGCGCCGCCGGCAGGACGAACGCCCAGAACACGAGCGCAAAGGCGGCCGCGTAGCCCCAATAGGCGGCGCCGCGCCGGGCCGCGAGCCGGCCGCCGAAACGGGCCTCGAGCGCAACCGCCGCGCGGTCGATGACGAGCGCGCCGAGGATCCAGCCCGGGATGATCCAGAGCGGAGGCGCTTCGCCCGTATAGTAGGCCCAGACCCCAGTCCGCGTACCCCAAGCCTCGACGCACCAGCCCAGGAGCGCGGCGTAGAAGACGATCCACGCGTCGCGCTTCGGCGTGATCCTGGCCGGGACCGTGCGCAGGGTCATGAGCACGATGGAGCCCAGAAGAGCGATCTCCCCGATGACGCGCCAGCGGGCTGGGCCGCCATGCCGGAGCTGGCCCATCGTCACCCGGAACGCCTGGGCGAAAAGGTCCCGGCGCCAGAGCGCGACGGCCGCCAGCAGGGACGCCGCCCCGACCGCGTAGAGGAGCCGCCTGCGGCCGTTCATGTCGTGGGATTGTACAACATCTGGATTCTTGCCAAACTCATCCGATATCGCTAGGATGAGAGGGGATGGAACGCAAGTCTCTCCGCATGATCCGCGGCATCCGGGAGGCTCCGGATGCGGGCCGCGGCTGGTCCGTGTACATGGTGCGCTGCGGCGACGGTTCGCTCTACACCGGCGTGGCCAAAGGGGTGGAGCGGCGCGTGGCCAAGCACAACTCCGGCCGCGGGGCGGCGTACACCCGGACGCGGCGGCCGGTGCGCCTTCTTTACCGGGAAGACGGGCTCACCCGCTCCGAGGCCCTGGTCCGTGAAGCCGGAATCAAGTCCATGCCCAAGCCCAAGAAAGAACTCCTCGTCGGGAGGGGCCGGCGGGGGCGATTGATTTCCAGGAAGAAAAGAGCGACAATAGCCGCTTAATGTTCAAGAGCGTCCTGCTGCTGCTGGCGCTGGCCGCTCCGGCGCAGGCGGCCCCCGTGCTCGTCAAGGAGGACGGAGTCAGGCTCTCCTCAGCCGTACTCTCGGGAGCCGACGCATCGGGCATCACGGCCGCCACCCGGTTCTTCTACGTCCGCGCCAGCACCGCGGTGTTCTCGGCCAAGACCGCCGACGGCGGTCAGAGCTTCACCGACGAACCCGGCGTGCGCCTTTCCACGGTCACCGAACCGCGGGTCAGCATCGGCTCCATCACGGCGGTCTCTGTCCTGCCCTTGGGCGCCGGAGGCTACCGCATGGTCTACACGGCCCTGTCGACAGGCCCGGCCGGGGACCTCTATAACGTCTTCAGCGCCACCTCGGCGGATGGCCTGGCCTGGGCCAACGACACGGGCACCCGCGTCAGCGGCGGCAACGGCGTCTTCCTGGGCTCGCCGTCCTTGATCAATCTGGGCTCCGGCCAATGGCGTCTCTACTATATCCAGGGCTCCGGCGCCCCGTCCACCTACCGCGTCTACTCCGCCCTCTCCACCAACGAGGGGCGCGACTTCGGCGCCGGCAGCAACCCGCTGTACCTGAGCGGCCAGGCCGGGGATGTGGCCGCGATCAAACGCACGGACAACAAGATCCGCCTCTTCTACACGGCGCCGCTGGCGGGCCAGACCACAAACTCCACCCTCTTGAGCGCGCTCTCCTCCGCCGCGGACGGGACCGTATTCCTCCCCGAGCTCGGCGTGCGCCTGGCCACTGATTCGGCGAAAGGTTACCTCAGCTCGCCCTTCGTCCTGCGCTCAACGGACACTTGGCGCTGGAAGCTCTATTACAACTACACGCCTTTCTCCGCCGGAGTCAGCACGGCCGAAGTCTTCTCAGCCTCCACCTATGCGCCGGACCCCGCGGCCATCGACCCCAGCACCGTGCTGCGCACAGCCGGCCCCATGTCCTTCACGATAACCGGGGACAACTTCTCGATCGGCTTGCCCACGCTCCAGCTCAGCCAAGGCGGAGCCAGCATCGCGGGCACGGGGGTGACCCGCACCGACGATCAGACCCTCTCGGCGAGCTTCACGATGACCGGGCAGAATCTGGGTCTCTGGGATCTTACCGTCACCAACGACAACGGCTACACCGGCACTTTGACCAACGCCCTGAAGGTCGACTTCTCCGCCGGCACGGTGCGCCTCACGGACAACCTGATGCGGCCGCGCGACGGCACCCAGACGAGCATCGATGTCATGACCTTCAACGCCGGCCATCTGACCGTCAAGCTCTACACCTTGAACGGCGAGCTGGTCAAGACCATCTACGACGACTACGCTCCCGAAGGCAACAACCACTTCTCCTGGGACGGCAAGACCGGCCTGGGCCACACGGTCGCCAGCGGCGTCTATCTCCTGCGCTCGGTGGGCCAGAAGGTCTCATCCAGCGACAAGATCGTGGTGATCAAGTGAACTTGAGGCCGGCCTTCCTCATCGCGGCCTTGGTCCTGGCCGCCCCCCGCCTCCAGGCGGAGCCGGGGCTGACCGCCGCTTCCACGCTCCAGCGCCCCCTCGCGGCGCGCCCCCTGGGCCTGGGCGAGGCTTTCTCCGCCGTGGATGGAGGGCTGGATTCTCTGGGGTACAACCCCGCCGGCTCGGCCCGCCTGGAGCGCCCGGAGCTGGAGACCAGCTATGTCCGCGGGATCGCCAGCGATGATTTCGGCTTCCTCGGCTATGCGCATCCGCTCCATTTCGCGACCATCACCGGGGGCCTGGTCTACTACAACGCGGGCAACATCGATATCAGCCTTTCCAACGGCACGAAGGAATCGCGCACGGCCCAGCAGGACATGGTCGGGCTCCTGAGCGCGAGCTTCCCCCTGGCCTGGGGCCTCTGCGCCGGCGGCACGGCCAAATTCTACCGCTTCGAACTCGCACAAGAAGCCAAGGCCTCCGGCTTCGCGGGGGACCTGGGAGCCCTCTGGCATTCCCCCCTCTCAGGCCTCAACCTGGGCGCCTCCTTGCAGAACCTCGGTCCGGACGTGAAGTTCGAGCAGGCCGGCGACCCCCTGCCGCTGACCACGCGCTTCGGCGCGGCCTACGATTTCAACCTGGCCAAGTACCACTGGGTCCAGGAGGGCGGCTGGGGGGTCTCCCGCTTCCTGGTGACGGCCGATGGGGTCAAACTGCGCGACCAGAAGAGCCTGCTGCCGGCCGCGGGCCTGGAGATGGGGATGGGACTGGGCGAGGAAGGCTCCGGCGCGCTGCGCTTCGGCTACCTTTTCTCTCGCGACATCAGCAACTTCACGTTCGGCGTGGGCTTCCGGCAGGGCCGCTGGCGGCTGGACTACGCCCTCGGCGTCGGACGCGCGGACGTGACCAGCACCCACCACATCACCGTCGGCGCCAGCTTCTAGTACCCAGCCATGGGGCGCCCCCGCCGCAGAGCCTCTTGGTCCCGGCTCACGGTCCTGTGCGTCTTGGTCCTGGCCGGGGCGGCGGCGGTCCTCTCCTACCGCGCCGAGTCCTTGCTCTCCCGCCTCGTGCTGGGCGGCCTGGGGCAGAGCTTCTCCACCCGGGTCTTCGCCTCCCCGGCAGCCCTGGGCGAGGGTTCGCCGCGCGACCCGCGGCGCTTCATGGCGCGCCTCGACCGCCTGGGCTACCGCCGCGTCCGCGAGCCCCGGGCGCGGGCGCCGGGTCAATACTCCTGGCGGGCGCCGGTCCTTACGGTCTTCCTCCGGGGCTTCTCGGCGCCCCTGCCGGCGCAGGACCCCGGGCTCTTCAGCGCGAGCTTCCCCGAAGGCGGCGGCGCGGCCCGGGTCGTCGACGCCTCGGGCTCGGCCGTGCCCCGGATCCGGATCGAGCCGGAGCTCGCCGCCGAGCTCTCCGGGGCCAAGAAGGTCCGGCGCGAGCCGGCCGCCTCCGAAGACATCCCGCAGGCGCTCAAGGACGCCGTGGTCGCCACCGAGGACAAGCGCTTCTTCAGCCACTGGGGCCTGGACCCACGCGCCCTGCTGCGCTCCGGGCTCAACGACCTCAAGGGCGGCTCCATCCAGGGCGGCAGCACCATCACCCAACAGCTCGCCAAGAACCTGTTCCTCAGCTCCCGCCGCTCTTTGCGCCGCAAGCTCGTGGAGGCCGCCTTCTCCCTGTATCTGGAGGCCCGGCTGAGCAAGGAACGCATACTCGTCCTCTACCTCAACGAGATCTACATGGGCCAGGACGGTCCCGTGGCCGTTGCCGGGATCAAGGCCGCGGCCCGCTTCTATTTCGAGAAGGACCTGCGCCGGCTGAGCCTGGGGGAGTGCGCCCTGCTCGCCGGGATCATCCGCTCCCCCTACCGCTATAATCCCCGCCGCGACCGGCAAGCCGCTCAGGAGCGCCGCGACTTCGTGCTGCGCCGCATGCGCGAGGAAGGCTCCATCAACGACGCGCGCCTGCGCGGCGCCCTGGCCGAGCCCCTGGCCGTGGCCGACCGGCCCTCGCGCGAGCGCCGGGGCCCGTCCTATTTCGTGGCCGAGGTGGTCAGGCAGGCCCTGCCCCGCTACGGTGAGGAGGCCCTCTTCCGGGAAGGTCTGAGCCTCTACACGACCATGGACCCCATGGCGCAGGACGCGGCGGAGGCCGTCGTGCGCCGCGGGCGCGCGCAGGCCGCTCTGGTGGCCCTCGCGCCGGATGACGGCCGCGTGCTGGCCTTGGTCGGCGGCCGGGATTTCGCGGAGAGCCAGTTCAACCGGGCGACCCAGGCCCGCCGCCAGCCCGGCTCGGCTTTCAAGCCTTTCCTCTACGGCGCGGCCCTGGAGAAGGGCTACACCCCGGCCTCGTTGCTCGACGACCGGCCCAAGACCTACCCGGGGGCGGCCGGCCCCTGGCGGCCGCGGAACTACGACGGGGTCTATGCGGGCACGACGACTCTGCGCAGCGCCCTGGCCCATTCCCTCAACGCGGCCGCCTTGGACCTGGCCAACCAACTGGGACCCGCCGCAGCGGCCCAGTTCGCCCGCCGTATGGGCATAGCCAGCCCGCTGGAAGAAAGCCTGGCCCTGGTCCTGGGGACTTCCGAGGTCAGCCTCCTGGAGCTGACCGCGGCCTACGCCCCCTTCGACAACGGAGGCTTCCGGGTGGAGCCGCGCCTCATCGACTCGGTCACCGACGCGCATGGCGACGTCCTGGAGTTCGCCCGCGGCGAGCGGGAGAGCGTGCTGGACCCGGCCCGGGCGTACCTGCTCACCTCATTGCTGGAGAGCGTCACCAAGGAAGGGACGGCGAAGGACCTGCCGCGCCTGGGCTTCTCGCGGCCCTGCGCGGGGAAGACCGGGACCACCGAAGACGGCCGCGACGCCTGGTTCGTGGGCTACACGCCGCAGTTGCTGGCCGGGGTCTGGGTCGGCGACGACCGCAACCGGCCGCTCAAGCTCACCGGAGCCAAGGACGCCTTGCCGGTCTGGGCCAGCTTCATGAAAGCGGCCGCGGAAGGGCCGGCGGCGGCCTTTGCGCAGCCGCAAGGCTTGGTGACCGTGACCATAGACCCGGCTTCCGGCCTGCGCGCCCGGGCGGGATGCCCGCAGCGGCAGGACGAGGTCTTCTTGGCCGGCACGGAGCCGACCGCGGAGTGCCCCCTGCATCCGGGCGGGGTCTGGGGCTGGCTCCGGAAGTGGTTCCGCCGCCGTTAACAACGCACCCGCATCCGGGTGCCCATATAGAAAAAAGCGTTCTAGCGCGCCGGGATGCGCGCGAAAACGGCCCTTCCCCTGGCCGTCAGCGGGTACTGCTGGAGCTTGCTCTTGGGCTGGTCCGGAATGGTGAGCTCGACCAGGCGGGCTTGCATCTGGTTTGCGGCTGCGCAGATGGCGGAGTCAAAACCTTTCATTGGACCCGCCGGAGGCGGGGACGGCTGCCGGTCACTTGCCTTTCTTCTTCAGGGCCTTTTCGATGACGATCCTGTCGGCCTTATCCTTGTCGCGGACCGTCTTCTTCGTCAGCAGCAAGCCCTCCAGATTGACCGTACTGACCGGGATGCCGTCAAGGTCGATGACTTCGCGGTAGGCCTGCAAATCGTCGTAGTTTTTCCCCCCCGCGTTGAACATTAGGTCGACGACGAACGCGTCGGCGAGACGGATCGTCTCTCCCTCGGAGAACCAGGCGGGGTCAAGTTTCTCCGCCGCGCGGTCCGGCAGCAGCAGCAGGGCCGCCTTCAGCTTTTTTCCGGTGTCTGCGTCGGCGCGCAGTAGAAGGTCGATGTCGACCGTCGCGCGGGCATAGCCGTGCGCGTAAAGAGCGTAGCCCCCGATGAGCAGATAATCGATTTTTCGCTCGTTAAGCGAGCGCAGGAGGAGCTTGAGATCCTCGATCGTCGCCGGCCTGCTGTATTGCTCGCTCACGTCTTGCGCTGGGCAAGCTCTGCCATGCGCCGAGCCGAGCAATCCTCATCGAATTGGTCGGCTTCCCCCTGGGTCGAGAAGCGGTGAACGCCTTTGGGAATCCCGGTGAGCCGGCCCGCTGGGAACCTTTGCAGGTCTTCGTTGAAGCGAGCGCCCTCGACGAGGAGTGATGCGGAGGCGGAAAAGGAGAGGGGTCTTGCGGTGCGCCGGCCCACGGTTCTCATGGCTTGGATACCTTCCTCATCCAATTTTAACAGGTATTACGGCCTAATGCCAGGGATGGTAGGCAGGATAAACGGGATTCCATGCAACAGAATGGGCCTTATCGTAAGCGATCATCCAATCCAGGCCCCCGAGGGGGCCTGGATTCGGTTATAATACAAAAACGCCGCCGGAGTGAGCGTCAGAATCGGGTGGGATTCGTCAGGCTGGCAGCGTCGAGGCAGAGCCCAGGCTGGCAGCGTCGAGGCAGAGCCGTGGCTACGCGGAGTGGAAATCATCCGCCGGAGGAACATCGACTGGCCAGCGAACTTGGCCTGTTCATGAGCTTGGCTCAGCCACTGGCGCTCCTGCTCAAGATCTACTGCCATTTTTAACTGGCCCTGCCTCATCGCGGTTTCAATTATTGGTTTCGCGCCTTTCATCAGGTCCCAGGAGCGGCATCGGGCCGGGCTACGTCATAAACGGATTGCCTGCTTACGTGCGCACGTGCCAGCACTCCGATAGCCCAATCATGCTAAAATCTTCTACTCGACTGAATGGTGCCCTTGCGCTTATTCCGGCCTAGTGCTGTGTTTATAGAATCATTTTCTGCCGGGCGCTGGGATGCGGGGTTGCGTCTTCTCGAATGAGCAAACTAGAGGAACTCACACCGAACGCTTCAGTAAGAGGCATTTTACCGGAATGCCTTGTTGCTGTCGTCAATGTTCAATGGTTCGGCTCGGACGCCCTAGAGCTAACCTACAAAGACCCAACTGGTAAGGTGTCTAACGAGCTCTTATATCGTCAGGACGAGGCACGTGTCGAGGTGGCCCTCCAAGGACGGCCATGGAGTTTTGACGGAGATGGCAGCCTATTCCGCTTGGTCTCCGAGGCGCACCGTATCCGATTAGCCCACCTCTTCGATCCGGTACTGGCTGTCCACACCTCGGTAGTTGAGCCACTACCGCACCAGATCACGGCGGTCTACGAGGCGATGCTCCCTCGTCAACCCCTACGCTTTTTGTTGGCCGACGACCCCGGCGCAGGCAAGACGATCATGGCGGGACTCCTCATGAAGGAGTTGCTCGCCCGAGGCGACCTGCATCGTTGTATGGTGGTCTGTCCCGGCAGTCTGGCCGAGCAATGGCAGGATGAACTTTACCGACGGTTCCACTTGCCCTTCGAAATTCTGACCAATGACAAGTTAGAAGCTGCTCGCACCGGCAACTGGTTTCTTGAGACGAATCTGGTCATCGCTCGCCTCGACAAGCTCTCCCGCAACGAGGATGTCCAAGACAAGCTGAAGGCTCCCGACTGCCGGTGGGACCTTATCGTGTGCGACGAGGCGCATAAGATGTCCGCCAGCATCTTCAATGGCGAGATCAAGTACACGAAGCGCTATAGGCTCGGCCAACTCCTCTCGACAATGACCCGGCACTTCTTGCTGATGACCGCGACCCCTCACAACGGCAAGGAAGAGGATTTTCAGCTTTTCATGGCCCTGCTCGATGGAGATCGCTTCGAGGGGCGCTTCCGTGACGGTGTTCACGCGTCTGATGCCTCTGATCTTATGCGTCGCATGGTCAAGGAAGGACTCCTTAAGTTCGATGGGACTCCGCTGTTTCCAGAACGAATAGCCTACACTGTTCCGTACAAGCTCTCCGATGCAGAGGCACAACTCTACAAGGAAGTAACCGACTACGTGCGCGACGAGTTTAACCGGGCGGAAGCTCTACAGAATGACAAGCGCGCCGGAACCGTCGGTTTTGCGCTCACAATTTTGCAGCGCCGTCTGGCCTCGTCACCCGAAGCCATCTACCAGTCGCTGCGCCGCCGTCGCGAACGGCTGGAAAGCAAGTTGCGGGAGTTGAAATTGCTACAGCGGGGGGCCGAAACCGGGCCTGCCATGGCGGCCGGGATACCGGTGCTGGATGCTGAGGATGTTGAGGATCTAGAGGAGGCCCCCGACAATGAGGTCGAGACGGCGGAAGAGGAGATACTCGACCAGTCGACCGCAGCGCGAACAATCGCCGAGCTCAAGGCGGAAATCGCTACGCTGAGGCGTCTGGAGGCGCTGGCGCTCACGCTACGCCGGAGCGGCGAAGACAAGAAATGGCGCGAACTTTCCCAACTGCTGAACGAAATTTTCACATCTGCCATCCATGCCACCCAGGTAGCCGAGAGACCCATCCCCCGCGGGTCGGCGGCAATCCCGCCTCCAACTGCGTCCCCACACCAGAAGCTGGTCCTCTTCACCGAACACCGCGACACCCTCAACTACCTGGAGAACCGAGTCACAACTCTCCTCGGGCGAAAGGATTCGGTGGTGATGATCCACGGCGGCATGGGTCGTGAGGAACGAACGAAAGCGCAGGAAGCATTCAAACATGATCCCGAAGTGCAGGTCCTTTTGGCGACGGATGCCGCGGGCGAGGGAATCAACCTCCAGCGCGCGCATCTGATGGTGAACTATGATCTGCCATGGAATCCGAACCGTATCGAGCAGAGGTTCGGCCGCATTCATCGCATTGGGCAGACCGAGGTTTGCCATCTTTGGAACCTTGTCGCCGAGGAGACCCGCGAGGGTGACGTGTACCGAACCCTGCTGGAAAAGCTGGAACAGGCCCGTCAGACTCTGGGCGGCCAAGTCTTCGATGTGCTGGGAAAACTCCAATTTGAGGGGAAATCCCTGCGCGATCTCCTAATCGAGGCTATCCGCTACGGGGAACGTCCTGAGATTCGCGCCAGGCTAACGCAAGTGGTCGCCAACACCGTCGACCCTCTCAAATTGCGCGATTTGCTCGAAGAACATGCGCTCGCGCACGACGCGATGGACGCAGCCCGCGTGTACCGTATTCGAGAGGAGATGGAGCGGGCTGAGGCGCGTCGCTTGCAGCCCCATTACATCGAATCTTTCTTCCTTGATGCCTTTCAGCGTCTGGGGGGATCGGTCAAGCAACGCGAGCCGCGCCGCTATGAGATCGCGCATGTCCCGGCTCCTCTGCGCAATCGCGATCGACTCATTGGAATCGCCGAGCCACTGTTGTCGCGCTACGAGCGCATTGCCTTCGAGAAATCCCTTATCGCACCACAGGGGCAGCCCCTTGCCGCGTTTCTGTGCCCCGGGCACCCGTTGCTTGATGTCACCATCGACCTTACCCTTGAACGCCATCGCGATTTGCTCCGCCGCGGCACGGTGTTGGTGGATGAGCGCGACGGCGGGACACGCCCTCGTGTGCTCTTCTACCTGGAGCATTCCATTCAGGACGCCAGCCCGGCACGAACGGGCCTGCCTGCCGCAGGCTTGGCCGCAGGGGAGCGTCGCGTCATATCCAAGCGGATGCTTTATGTGGAGCTGGTTGCGGACGGCAATGCGCGCAATCCTCACTATGCGCCCTACCTGGATTATCGCCCGTTGGCTGCCGGCGAACCGGCAGTGGACGCGATATTGGCCCGACCGGAATGCGCTTGGATCACCCGGGAATTGGAGCAAAAAGCGCGGGGGTACGCCGTCGCGAATGTCGTGCCCGAACACCTTAGTGAGGTTCGCGCGCGCAAGCTCGATCTCATAGCTAAGACCGAGGCGGCGGTGCAGGACCGGTTGACGAAGGAGATCAGCTACTGGGACCACCGCGCCGAAGAGCTTAAGCTCCAGGAACAGGCGGGCAGGCCTAATGCGCGACTTAACTCGGATGAAGCGCGGAAACGCGCGGATGCCCTTCAGGGGCGGTTGCAGAAGCGGATGGAGGAACTTAAACTCGAACGGCAGATCGCCCCGTTGCCCCCAGTCGTGCTGGGTGGCCTTGTGTTGATCCCCGCAGGCCTGCTTGCGGCAATGACCGGTCGTCCTGTAGAACTCCAACGCGTCGCAGCCGACACCTTGGCCGCGGCAGCGCGAGCGCGCGATGCCGTGATGGTGGTCGAGCGCAGCCTGGGCTTCGTCCCCACCGACCGCGAGACCGAGAAGCTGGGCTACGACATCGAGAGTCGCGTCCCTGGCACCGGGCGGCTACGCTTCATCGAAGTGAAAGGACGCGTTGCGGGTGCTGCCACGATCACCGTTACCAAGAATGAGATTCTATACTCGCTCAACAAGCCGGATGACTTCATTCTCGCCATCGTTGAATTCGACGGTCAGAATCAGCGGGTTCATTATGTCCGCCACCCTTTCCGGCGGGAGCCGGACTTCGGCGTGACCAGCGTGAACTACAATTTCGCGGACTTGCTGAACCGGGCCGGGGCGCCGTCATGATCACCCGCTTGCAAACAGTCCAAAGCAGCCAGGACGGATACGAGCGACTGGGGGAACTGGCCCGAGAAACGGCTTCGCTTTCGGCCAGTCGTTTGGAGCTTAATTTGTCCCGAGTCGGTTTTTTTGCTGCCAACATGGCTGCACCCCTCGGAGCGGTGCTGGCGCGAGTAGCAGATCGGTTTAATGCCATCGAAGTGGTCAGCGTTCCGGAGATGGTGGAACACATCTTGCGGAAGAATAGTTTCCTGACGCAATACCGGTACCCGGCGTTGGACGACGTAAACCGAACCACTATTCCGTTTCGCCGCCTCCAGCGTTCGGACGAAGGGCTATTTGCCGACTACGTGGAGCGGCACCTGAGAGGCAAGGGAATCCCTCGTATGTCCGAAGGGCTTGGCAAGGTTTTCAAGAAGAAATTATTTGAGGTCTTCCAGAATGCCGTGATCCATTCCGAGTCTGAAATCGGCATCTTCGTTTGCGGACAGTTCTTCCCGCAAAAACAAAGACTCGATCTGACGATTGCAGACGCGGGAATCGGCATCCGAGAAAACGTGCGCCGTTTTCTTGGGGAAAAGATATCTTCTATTGATGCAATTCGCTGGGCATTGCAGGAGGGCCATACCACGAAGAGAGGGCCTCAACCAGGCGGATTGGGCCTGAAGTTCCTTCAAGAATTCGTCAGGCTGAACAAGGGCCGAATACAGATCGCCTCCCGATTTGGGTTTTACGAGTTCGGCAATGGCCAGGAGTCCTTCACGAAGATGGGTGCGGATTTCCCCGGAACGGCCGTGACCATCGAGATCAACACTGCCGACACAGAGTCCTATGTTCTGGCGTCGGAGATACCGCCAGAGAGCATTTTCTAAACAGAATGGAGTGGAAAGATGAGTGAGCCAATTGTGGTTCGTGTATTCGATATCGTCGGTGGTCCGTTGGGTGTATCTGCCGATGATGGCCAACGCGTTTACGACAAGATCGCCCTCCTGCTGGGCGAGGGGAAGAAAGTTTCCCTCTCCTTTGAACAGGTGGAGACGATGATCTCGTCTTTTCTTAACGCGGCGATTGGGCAGCTCTACGGCAAGTTCCCTGAAGAGCGAATTAGGGAACTGCTTTCGGTCCGCGACATGGATGAAGAAGATCTTATGGTGCTCAAGCGAGTGGTGGAAAACGCCAAGGCGTATTTCAAAGACCCGAAACGATTTGATGCGGCGTGGAAGGAAGAGGTGGGCAACAATGAAGAATAGAGCTCACGACCTTTCCAAGTATGTGTTCCAGAGGGACGAGTCCCTGCTCCTAGATGCGAATGTCTGGCTCTACCTCTATCCTGCCCCGTCCGATGCGCGCCAAGGGCATGCCGCCAACTATTCGAACGCCGTGAAAGGGATGCTGACCGCCGGATCACTGCTGGTCATGGATGCGCTGATCCTCAGTGAGTACCTCAACCGCTACTGCCGGATCGAGTGGAACGCACTTCACAAGGCGGCGCAGCCGGACTTTAAGGTGTTCCGAAAATCCCCCGCTTTTAAGTCTGTGGGGGCAGGCGCCGCCACGTACGCACGCGCTATGCTCAAACTCTGCACCAGGCACGACCATCCATTTTCCGCCGCCAACGTCACGCAAGTACTTGCTGACTTTGAGACTGGAGTGAATGACTTCAACGACGGCCTCCTCGCCGAGACTTGCCGTCATCATGGCTGGAAACTGGTCACCAACGACGGCGATTTCACCTCTGGCGGGATCGATATTTTAACCTCGCATCCGCGCCTGCTGAGGGCGTGTCCATGACGGTTCCGTATAAAAAGAAGCTTATCGAGGTGGCGCTCCCGCTGCCAGAGATCAACGATGCGTCGTCGTATGACAAGATGCCGGGAATCGGACCGCATCCGAAGGGCATCCACCACTGGTGGGCGCGGTTGCCGCTGCCGACCGCACGGGCGGTGCTGTTCGCTTCGGTCGTGACCGATCCTTCGGATGATCCGGCGTGGGCGGGCAAGAGCGAGGCCAAGCAGGATGCCGAGCGGGAGCGGCTGTTTGGGATTATCCGGCGGCTCATGGGCAAGAAACTCCATGGTCATCCGGAGATATACGCCGAGGCAAAGGCGGAGATGCTCAAGCACTGTGACGGGAAGCTCCCGCCTGTGCTCGACCCTTTTGCTGGCGGTGGTTCCATCCCGCTGGAGGCGGCACGGCTTGGCTTCGAAGCCCATGCTTCAGACCTGAATCCCGTGGCCGTGCTTTTGAACAAATGCAATCTTGAGCTAGCTCCCCGCTGGGCAAATCACCCGCCAATCAATTCTGAGGACCGCTCCAAGATTGGCGGGCGGCAAAGCTGGCACGGCACCCATGGGCTGGCTGCTGACGTGCGCTACTATGGTTGTCGTATCCATGAACGAGTACGAAAGAAGATCGGAGGGTTCTACCCAAAAGTACGCCAGTCTAAGGAGCGTGGCGGCGGCGAGGCCAATGTCATCGCCTGGCTCTGGGCGCGAACTGTTGCAAGCCCTAATCCTGCGGCACGCGGGATACATATCCCGCTAGTGTCATCTTTCATGCTCGCGACGAGAGAGGGAAAACAGCAGGTGTGGGCTCAGTTGACGAAAAACGAGTCCACTCCGAGAGGCTGGCGCTTCGATGTGCGAATTGGGAATCCCACGAAAGAACAAATCGTCAAAGCAAAGCTGGGAACGCGCGCTGGCAAGGCACAGGACTTTATTTGTTTCCTAACTGGAACCCCCGTGACCCGCAGCTATATCCAGGCGGAGGGGAAGGCCGGACGGCTTGGGCTGACACTGATGGCTGTGGTGGCGGATGGTCGTTCGGGTCGCGACTATCTCTCGCCGACGAAAGAGCACGAAGATTTGGCTATGCACGGCCCCGACATTGCGGTTGTGAATGACGCGCGGTCGAGTTTTCTTTCTGGCCCATTGCCGAATCGGGCAGGCATAACGGGAGGTGTCTGCTCAGCCTACGGTCTTGATACCTGGGGAGTTTTGTTCTCTGCTCGCCAACTCATTGCCTTGATCACCATAAGCGATGCTGTGAAAGCCTGCGCGGATGAGGTGGTGCGAGATGCTGAAGCGGCAGGTATGCCTTCACAAGACGCGGCTGACTACGGACGTACGATATGCACCTTTCTCGCTCTTGCTCTCGATCGCTGCGCAGATTTTAATAATCAGTCCTGCCGCTGGAGTCCGTCCAACCAAAAGGTGATGAATTTATTTGCGCGGCAAGCACTACCGATGGTTTGGGATTTTGCGGAAGCCAACATCCTTGGTGATTCTGTTGGGGCATGGCAGACCTGCAGTGAATATGAGGCGGATTGCATTGAGGTGCTGACCGTCGGACCCGGCACAGTTGGTATTGCCTCCCAAAAAGACGCTGCGACCGGTGGGACGACTCCTTCCAAATTGCTCGTAAGCACCGACCCGCCATATTACAACAACATCGGCTATGCAGCCCTCAGTGACTTCTTTTATGTTTGGTTAAGGCGAACAATTGGCACAATGCACTCGGATTGTTTTGCCACGATGCTCGCACCAAAAGAGCCAGAGCTTACTGCTACGCCGGCCCGATTCAATGGTGACCGCCAAAAGGCCAAAGAACATTTTGAGTCCGGCTTTCGCTCCGCGTTTACGTCATTCTGTGCCAGCGTAGACCATCGTTTCCCGCTCTCAGTCTATTATGCCTTCAAACAAAATGACGAAGAGGGCGCCAATGAGGAAGACGAAAGTGGCGGCGGTGTGGATCTCACCACGGGATGGGAAACTATGCTGGAGGCACTCATTTCGAGTGGCTTTCAGATTACTGCTACTTGGCCGGTTCGCGCCTCTCAGAAGTGGCGTATGGTCTCAATGGGCTCGAACGCCCTGGCGTCCTACATCGTGCTGGCCTGTCGTCCGCGACCGACGGATGCATTACGCGTGGGGCGGAATGCATTTGTTGCAGAGTTAAAGCGCGAGCTGCCGCCTGCGCTGCACCATCTTCAGCAGGGTAACGTGGCCCCGGTGGACTTTGGTCAAGCGGCCATCGGCCCCGGCATGGCGGTCTTCTCTCGCTACGCTGCCGTGCTGGAGAGCAACGGCAAACCGATGACCATCCGCACCGCGCTTGCTCTCATCAACGGCATCAAGGACGAATTGCTCGGCGAAGCCGTGGAGGATCTCGACAAGGATACACGATGGGCGGTGAAATGGTTCGCCCATACGGGATTTGAATGGGGCGAGGCCGGGGTGGCTAACCTGTTGGCCAACGAGCAGGCCACCGCCGTCAACGGTCTCGTCGCCGCTGGTATTCTTGAGGTCAAGGGCAACCAGGTCCGTCTGCTTCGTCCGGAGGAGTTGCCGGCCGACTGGGATCCCGCCACGGACAAGCGCCTGACGGTATGGGAGATGACCCATCACCTGCTGCGCGTGTATGTATCCAAGAAGCAAGGCGACGCGGCCACGGCGGCGCTCTTGCGCAAGCTGGGCAGCAAAGCAGACGTGGCGCGTGACTTGGCTTACAAGCTCTTTACCGTGTGCGAGAAGAAGCAGTGGAGCAAGGACGCCCAAGGCTACAATGCACTGGTCATGGGCTGGCCGGAACTGGCCCGCCTATCACGCGAGGACGGGAAATCACAGACACCGCAGGCAGAGCTGTTCTAATAGGAGTAAAGTTATGCGAGGCATCCGTTATGTCGAAATCGAAAACTTCAAAATATTCGGTGGAAAGATTCATGTGGATCTGGGGCATCCCGCCGTACTGATCGGACCGAATAACGCCGGAAAAACGAGCGTGATCCAGGCCCTCGCCCTGTGGAGCCGCGGCGTGCAGGCATGGTACGAGCGCAAGGGCCGGCCTCGGCAGAAAGAAAAGAGAGAACGGGTCGCAGCAGGCATCAACCGGCTGAGCATTCTTGAAGTGCCGGTCTCCGAGAATCGCTTTTTGTGGAACCGCATGCGGGTGAGGAAGGACAATACCTCCATTCGCTTGACCGTCAATGTAGGCGTCGAGCACGGCGGACTGGTCAAGGACTGTCGCATGGAGTTTACCGTGCGTGACAGCGAGGTCCTTTACTGCCGGCCGTGTGAGGAGACGCTGAAGGACGACGCTCTAATTGCGCATGCGAGCAGCATCCCATTTCATTTACTCTACCCGATGTCAGGAATTGAGACGGTCGAAACCCTCGTGCCCGAGGGACGCGTCAACGTGCTGCTGGGGCAAGGCCAGACGGCGCAGGTGCTCCGCAACCTCTGCTTTAAGGTCGTTGAGAACGACAAGGAAAAGGGAACATCAGACTGGGACCGCATCAGTAGTTTGATCCAGAAGCTGTTCGGCGTTGCGCTCGGCAAGCCTCGGCTCGACGAGAAACGTGGCGAGCTGGTCGTGCGCTATAGGCAGTCAGATACTGACGACGACATGGACATCGCGCTGGCCGGGCGTGGATTCCAGCAAATGCTGCTGATCCTCGCCTATCTCTACACAAACAAGGGTAGCGTGCTCCTGATTGACGAGCCGGACGCTCATCTTGAAGTCTTGCGGCAGAAACAAGTCTACGAGATGCTCAAGGACGTGGCGGCGGAGAACAAGAGCCAAGTTGTGGTGGCCACGCATTCTGAAGTCATTGTGGACGACGCGATCGAGACCAACCTGACGTTGATTATCAATGGGACGGCCGCCGACCTGGCCACCATGCAAGACGTGAAGAACTCGTTGCGGACGTTTGGAATCGAACATTACTACAAGGCGCGAGTGTGTCCGCGAATCCTCTATGTCGAGGGATCTACGGATTTCGATACGCTGAAGGCGCTCGCGGCGAAGCTGAAACATCCTGCGTTGGATGTCCTTTCAGGGCGCATCAACTATTACTACACACGCAATGTCGGGCCCGCCGACACGCTCGACAATCGATTGGATCGGCTTAGTGGAGCATTCCAGGAAGACATCAAACGCCATTTTTTTGCCATGAAGCGCCTGGTGCCAGTGTTTAAGGGATTAGCTATTCTGGACAGGGATTTGCGCGACATGTCTGATGAAAGCGCTGAAGGTTTGGATATCCTCTATTGGCAACGCTACGAGATTGAGAACTACTATGTCACTCCTGATCTCATTCTGAGATTTGTTACCGGCATTTTCGATCAGGAGGGCGGTTTATTCACCGAGTTGAACGTCAACACTATGCGAGAGGTGTTGGATGAGCATCTTCTGAAGAAGGTGTTTGCTGGAGATCGCCAGCAGCTTGACGAGTATAAACAAGCCAGTGCCAGCTTGCAGAAGACTTTGCTCAACAACCTGAAGATGAGCGAGTTCGCCGAAGGCGTGTTCGAGGAGTTCGCGCGGCGGCAAAAGCAGCCAATCCTTCTGCGGAAGGGCGAATATTGCCAGATGATTGAATACGTCGCATCCGGCGACTTGCCTCCCGAAGTGACCGAGAAGTTGGACCGGCTGGCGGAACACTTTAAGGACATTGTTGCGTTTGACACGCCAAAGCTGTCTGAAACGGAGTAATTCATGGCCATTACCAATCACGAACGCGTCGGCAAGATGTTGGAGTTGCTGTCGTCAGGCCTAAAACCCTTCGTTGAGCGCGAGCTGAAAAACACCAATCCGCCGAACTGGTTCGCTGATACGAAGCGCACCCTCGCCGATTCCCAGCTCCAGCTTCTAGGAACACCAGAGGCCCCGCAGTGGGATGCATCCGCCATCCTCGTTACGATGTGGAACCAGTGGAATGATGTTTTCCGCAAAACCTTGGGGCAGGCCGAACGCACGCTGGTCAGCGAGTTGCGCGAGACGCGCAACCGTTGGGCGCATCAGCGCCCGTTCAGCACCGACGACGCCTACCGAGCCCTGGACAGCGCCGCCCGGCTCCTGGCTTCCGTATCCGCACCGGAGGCGGACGAAGTCGAGAAGATGAAGATGGAATTGCTCCGCGTACGCTTCGATGAGCAAGTGCGCACGGAGAAGCGCAAGAGCGCAAGCACAACCATCGAGACACAGGCGCAGGCCGGGCTTAAACCTTGGAAGGAGGTTGCGAGCCCCCACAAGGACGTGGCCAGCGGGAAGTATCAGCAGGCGGAGTTCGCCGCCGACCTGTGGCAGGTCCATTTAGGCGAAGGTTCTGACGAGTACCGTAAACCGAAGGAATTCTTCCGTCGCACCTACCTCACGGAGAGCCTGAGGGGCTTGCTGGCCGGTGCCGCTCAGAGGCTGAGCGGCGCAGGCGGTGATCCGGTCGTTCAGCTCCAGACGAACTTCGGCGGGGGCAAAACCCATTCCATGCTGGCGCTCTATCACCTCTTCTCCGGCATCGCGCCCGGAGAGCTTCTAGGTGTGGACTCGGTCCTCCAGCACGCCGAAGTGGCCAAGCTGCCAAAGGTAAATCGAGTTGTCTTGGTGGGCAACAAAATTTCCGCCGGCTCCCCGGTGACCAAGCCAGGCGGAACCGTGATCCGCACCTTATGGGGGGAAATCGCTTGGCAGCTCGGCTACTCGGCTGGCGGTGAGAAAGAGGCCAAGAAGGCTTTTAAGCGGATTCAGGCCGATGATGAGAGATCCACGAATCCCGGGGATGCACTGCGTGCCCTGTTCAACGACTACGGTCCGTGCCTGATCCTCATTGATGAATGGGTAGCCTACGCCCGCCAGCTTCACGATCAGGGGGACCTGCCGGGCGGCAACTTCGAGACGCACTTTACTTTCGCCCAGGCGCTGACGGAATCCGCCAAGCTTGCGAAGCAGTGCCTGCTGGTGGTCAGTCTGCCGGCGTCCGACACGACAGGATCGCCACACACGCAGGCCGATGACATAGAGGTGGGCGGTGAGCGCGGCCGGGCCGCGCTTGACCGCCTGCGCAATTCTATCGGCCGCGTGGAAGCATCTTGGCGGCCGGCCAGCGCCGAAGAGGGGTTCGAGATCGTGCGCCGGCGACTGTTCGAGCCCTTGATCGAGCAGGACCAGTTTGTCGCCCGCGACACCGTGGCAAAGGCGTTCTTCGACCTCTATCGCACCCAGCATGCGGAATTTCCACCAGAGTGCCACGAGAGCGACTATGAGAGGCGACTGAAGGCAGCTTATCCCATCCATCCAGAGATCTTTGATCGGCTCTACAACGACTGGTCCACTCTGGTGAAGTTTCAGCGCACCCGCGGCGTTCTGCGATTGATGGCGACCGTGATCCACAGCCTCTGGGAGAAAGGCGACCGCAGTCCGTTGATCCTGCCCTCAAATATCCCGATTGACGATCCTCGCGTGCAGTTCGAATTGACACGCTATCTCTCCGACAATTGGGTGCCGGTGATTGAAAAGGACGTGGACGGCCCCAACTCGGTTCCGCTGCGCATTGACGCTGAAACACCGAATCTCGGCAAGTATTCGGCCTGCCGCCGTGTGGCGCGAACGGTCTATCTTGGTTCGGCCCCGACCGCGAAGGCGGCCCACAAGGGCCTGGAGGACAGGTGGATCAAGTTGGGCTGCGTGATGCCGGGTGAGTCGCCAGCCATCTTCGGCGATGCCTTGCGCCGGCTCGCCAGTGCCGCAACCTTTCTTTACCAGGATTCTGCTCGCTACTGGTATTCGACCCAACCGACGGTGACGAAACTGGCCGATGACCGAGCCGAACAACTTAAATCAGACCCGGATGCCGTGGCGGAAGAAGTCGGCAAGTGGCTCCGCAACGACCTGCGCAAGACCGGCGACTTCAGCCGCATACATCCATTGCCGAAGACATCCGGTGACGTGCCGGATGACAAGGATGCTCGGCTGGTCGTATTCGGTATTGAGTATCCGCACATGAAGGACACGGAGAGTCCGGCCATCGCGGCCGCGAAAGAAATGTTGCAGAATCGCGGGAACGCTCCGCGCATCTATCGCAACGCCCTGGTCTTTCTGGCTCCCGACAAGAACCGGCTCCAGGACCTTGACGAAGCCGTGCGACGATTCCTGGCGTGGTCCTCCATCGTCGACGAGGCGGAAACGCTGAATCTTGACCCACATCAGCGCAAGCAGGCTTTGTCGCAGAAGGAAAACGCCAGCAGCGCGGTTGCAGCCCGACTACCTGAAACGTACCAATGGTTGATTGTGCCTACGCAATCAGCGCCGCAGGCATCGGTTGAATGGCAGTCTTTCCGTCTTACAGGTCAGGATGCGTTGGCGGTTCGAGCTAGTAAGAAGCTTTGCAAGGACGAACTTCTCATTACAGGTCTGGCTGCCAGCCGGCTCCGATTGGAATTGGACCAGGTACCGCTTTGGCGCACGCCTACCGTGTCGCGGGATCCAGCCCAGGCAGACGGGGATCATGTGGCAATCCAGCAGCTAGCGGAGGACTTCGCTCGGTATCTCTATCTGCCCCGGTTAAAGGATTCTGCTGTTCTCATTGATGCTATCTTGAGCGGCCTTGCTCTGTTGACTTGGACGCAAGACTCTTTCGCTTATGCCGAGAGTTTTGACGAAACCGCAGGCCGTTATCGCGGTCTCAGCGCTGGTCAACACATCTGGATTGCCGAGGACAGCCCATTAGGCCTCATAGTCCGTCCAGATGCTGCCCAACGTCAACTGGCAGTCGAAGCGCCTCGGGCGCCGGACGAGGCGACGAAACCTTCCAATGGTTCCGGCGGCCCATCAATCGCCGTGCCGGGAAGCAGCACTCCCGACGCCAAGGTTGCTGTAGTGGCGGCACCACCGAAGCGCTTCCATGGGAGCGTAACGCTTGAAACAACGCGGGTCGGCCGCGACGCCTGCCGCATCGCCGATGAGGTTGTCGCGCACCTTGCCGGGATCATGGGTTCCGATGTTAAGGTCACTCTTGAGGTCGAGGCGAATATCCCATTCGGTGTTCCAGAACATGTGGTCCGTACCGTCACCGAGAATTGCCGCACCCTCAAGTTCGACAATCATGGGTTTGAGAAGGAGTAGTTTGCGCCCAGAAATCGGTCCTGAAACCAACTCGTAAGACTAGGTCTTGTCACCTCAAGAGCCGACGTAGCGTAGCGGGCAATGGCCTTTCGATTCTATCGGTCCTCCCGGCGACGATAACTCCGGTTTCGGCGTTAGAATCGGTCCCCATCTAGGGGGATTGGAATACAGTTTGTGAGCACCATCTGTTTCATGGACCCGGGGTTTTGTTGCCCATAGCCCATAATGCGTAATCCGGGCAAGCCGACCAGCGTTTCGGTTCATGCCGACCACGCGTCCGGTCCATGCCGTCCACTATCGGAGCGTAGCGACGCTGGGCGTCGCGTCAGTCTAGCATAGGGCCGCTCGGGCCTGCACGTCTACCT